>NZ_JBHZCN010000044.1:0-75395 GCF_042755465.1 Kitasatospora sp. NPDC059160
CCCCCTGGTCGGGGAGCAGCGGCCGTCGGGCGTTCCTGGAGGGGGGTCAGCCGCGGACGGTGGACTCGAAGGCGTGGAGGTAGGGGTTGACGGGGCGGACGGCGGCGACGTCGAGGCCGGCCTCCTGCATGAGGTGGACCATGCTCTCCTCGGAGTGCTTGGCGCCGCCGACGTTGAGCATCAGCATCAGGTCCATCGCGGTGGTGAAGCGCATCGAGGGGCTGTTGTCGACGAGGTTCTCGACCACCACGACCCGGGCGCCGGGGCGGGCCACGGCGACCACGTTGGCGAGGGTGCGGCGGGTGCTGTCGTCGTCCCACTCCAGGATGTTCTTGATGATGTAGAGGTCGGCGCGCACCGGGATCTCCACCCGGCAGTCGCCGGGGACGAGGCGGGCGCGGGCCGAGAAGGCGCCGCCGTCCTGGAGGCGGGGGTCGGCGCCGGCGACCACCTTGGGCAGGTCGAGCAGGGTGCCGTGGAGGGCCGGGTGCTTCTCCAGCAGGCTGGCGAGGACGTGGCCCTGGCCGCCGCCGATGTCGGCGACCGAGTCGATGCCGGTGAGGTCCAGGTACTCGGCGAAGTCCCGGGCGGACTGCCGGCTGGAGGTGGTCATCGCCTTGTCGAAGACCTTCGCCGAGTCGCCGGCGTCGCTGTGCAGGTAGTCGAAGAACTCCTTGCCGAACAGGTCGGGGAAGACGTTGCGGCCGGAGCGCACCGCCTCGTCGAGCTTCGGCCAGGCCTCCCAGGTCCACGGCTCGGTGCACCAGAGGGCGATGTGGCGGAGGGAGTTGGGGGCGTCGTCGCGCAGCAGGCGGGACATCTCGGTGTGTTCGAAGCGGTCGCCGCCGGTCTCCGCGAAGATCCCGTAGCAGGTGAGCGCGCGCAGCAGGCGGCGCAGCTGGCGGGGTTCGGTGTCGAGCTGCGCGGCGAGCTCGGTGGCGGTGGTCGGGGTGTCGCCGAGCACGTCGGCGACACCGAGCCGGGCGGCGGCGCGGACGGCGGCGGCGCAGGCGGCGCCGAAGACGAGTTCGCGCAGGCGCATCGCCGGCTGGGGGGTGGGGTTGACGGGGGCGGTGGTCATGGTGTGGTCCTTGTCGGTCGGGGACGTCAACGGGGGTGTCAGCAAAGGCCGGACGGCTCGGAGACCGCGCAGGTGTTGCGGACGAAGGAGTTGTCGGTGCCGGTGTCGCGGTCGGCGAGGTCGGCCGGGCGGTTGCCGCTGAGGCGGTTGTCGGCGATGGTCGCCCGGGTGTTGGGGATGCCGACGACGCTCTTGAACAGGACGATGCCGCCGGAGAAGTCGGTGGATCCGACGTTGTCGCGGACCTCGTTGTCGGTGACCCGGGTGTCCTCGGTGCCGGTGAGCACGATGCCCGCGCCCTGGATGGCGCCGAGGCGCGGATTGGCCGGGCAGAACTTGTTGTTGGCAACCACCCGGTTGCGCCGGACGTCGAGGTCCCCGGCGCGGGGCACGCCCTCGTCGCCGACCACGAAGACACCGCTGCAGTTGCCGCTGATCTCGTTGCCCTGGACGGTGAGCACGCGCAGCCGGCGCACGGTGACGCCGACCCGGTTCCCGGTGAGCACGTTGCCCTCGACGAGGGTGCCCCCGGTGTCGGGCGCGCCGCCCTCGCGGTAGGCGTAGTTGGCGAGGAAGACGCCGGACTGGCCGTTGTCGACCGAGCGGTTGCCCACGATCGCGGCCTTGGTCGAGATCTCCTGGCTGATGCCCTGCTGGGCGTTGTCGTGGACGTAGGTGGCGCGGACGGTCAGGCCGGTGGTGCCGCTGGCGTCGATGCCGTTCTTGCGGAAGCCGGTGACGGCGAGGGCCTCGACGGTGACCCCGCGCAGCGGGGCCTGCTCGGTGCCGACCACGCAGACGCCGTGCCCGGCGGTGGCGCAGGCGTTCTCGGTGCCGTCCCCGGGGGTGATCTCGGTGGCCGCTCCGGCGCCGCGCAGGGTGAGACCGGGGGTGGCGATGCGGACGCTGCCGCGGTAGCTGCCGGGCAGGACCTGGACCGTGTCGCCCGGGGCGGCGGCGTCGACGGCCTGCTGGATCGATTCGCCGGGCTGGACGAGGTGCAGGGTGCCTTCGGCGGCGTGGGCCGCGGGGGCGGCGGCCAGGGTGGCGAGAACGGTGGTCAGGGCGGTGGCGGCGGCGGTGGCCGCGGCGAGGTGGTGGACCCGGCGCGTGGGCATGAGTGGTGACCTGTCTTTCGGCGCGCGCGGTGGGGCGGTGGGCGCGCTGGTCGGCTGCGGGAGGGCGGAGGGGACGCTCCGACCCGGCGTGTGCGGGTGGTGACGTTCGGTGAGTACGGCCGAGTCGACGGTACGGTCGCCCCCGGGGGCCCGCCACCAGGGCTGGGCTGCCGGACTGACGGGCCGTCGGCCATGGGGACGGGTCCGGCGGTTCCCGCCGGGCGCGCCCCGGCGTGGCGTGCGCACCCGGCGCGGGGACGGGCCCGCGCGCCGTCGCCGGCCGGGCCCGTGACATCCTCGGGGCATGAGCACCGCGACCGGACCGACCCCCGCCGCCCGCCGGAACCCGATCGGCGCCCACGTCCCGGTGGCCGGCCGGGGCCTGGCCGGGACGGGCCTGGCGTACGCGAACCGGGTCGGTGCCGAGACGGTGCAGGTGTTCGTGGCCAATCCGCGCGGCTGGGCCACGCCCGCGGGCAACCCGGCCCAGGACGAGGAGTTCCGTACGACCTGTGCCGAGCAGGGCATCCCGGCCTGGGTGCACGCGCCGTACCTGATCAACTTCGGCTCGGACAACCCGGCCACCCGGGAGCGCTCGGCCGACTCGCTGCGGCACTCGCTGCACCGCGGCCACGCGATCGGCGCGCTCGGCGTCGTACTGCACACCGGCTCGGCGGTCGGCACCGCGCCCGGCGGCGGTTCGCGCCGGGCCGAGGCGATGGCGCAGGTGCGCGCCGACGTCCGGCCGCTGCTGGACGAGCTGGACGCGCTCGGCGACGACGCGCCCTGGCTGCTGCTGGAGCCCACCGCCGGCCAGGGCAGCTCGCTCTGCTCGCGGCTGGAGCAGCTGGCCGAGTACGTGGAGGCGCTGGACGGGCACCCCAAGGTCGGCGTCTGCCTGGACACCTGCCACGCCTTCGCCGCCGGGCACGACCTGGCCGCCCCCGGCGGGGTGACGGCCGCGCTGGACGCCCTGGCCTCGGCCGCCGGTCCGGGCCGGCTGCGGCTGATCCACGCCAACGACTCGGAGGACGTGGTCGGTGCCCGCAAGGACCGGCACGCCAACATCGGCGCCGGGATGATCGGCGCGGAGCCGTTCCGCGAGCTGTTCGAGCACCCGGAGACGGCCGGGGTGCCGCTGCTGGTGGAGACCCCGGACCGCAAGCACGGCGGGGACGGCACCGGGCACGCGATGGACATCGCGGTGCTGCGGGAGCTGCGCGAGCGGGCGGCCGTGCCGGTGTCCTAGCGGACGCGCGGAACCGCCGGACGCGCGGAACCGCCGGACGCCCGGAGCTGCCGGACGCCCGGAGCTGCCGGTCGGGCGGTGCGGTGGCAGGCTGGAACGAGTCACTGCCACCTGGGGGTGGATGCATGTCCACGACTCGGAAACTGGCCGCGCTGCCCTGCGGGCGCCGGGGCAAGTGGGTGGTGCTGGCCCTGTGGCTGGTGCTGCTGATCGCGCTGGGCCCGCTGGCCGGGAAGCTGATGGGCGCCGAGGACAACCAGGCGTCCAGCTGGCTGCCGGGCAACGCCGAGTCCACCCAGGTGCTGAACGAGCAGCGGGCCTTCCAGCCGGTGGACACCGCCCAGGCCGTCGTCGTCTACCAGCGGACCACCGGCATCACCCCCGCCGACCGGGCCGAGGCCGCCCGGCAGGCCGTCGGGTTCGCCGCCGTCCCGCACGTGGTCGGGCCGGTCATCGGCCCGGTGCTGTCCGCCGACGGGCAGGCGATGCAGACCGTCGTGCCGATCGACGTCGGCACCAACGGCTGGAACGACCTCAAGCCCGCCGTGGACACCCTGCGGCAGACCGCGACCGCCGACAGCCACGGCATGACCACCCACGTCACCGGCCCCGGCGGGATCGCCGCCGACCAGGCCAAGGCCTTCGCGGGCATCGACGGCTCGCTGCTCGCCGCCACCGTCGGCGTGGTGATCGTCCTGCTGCTGCTCACCTACCGCAGCCCGGTGCTGTGGCTGCTGCCGCTGCTCTCCGCCGCCGGTGCGCTGACCGTCTCCCAGGCCTTCATCTACCTGCTGGCGAAGCACGCCGGGCTGACCGTCAACGCGCAGAGCGCCGGGATCCTGATCGTCCTGGTGCTGGGCGCGGGCACCGACTACGCCCTGCTGCTCACCGCCCGCTACCGGGAGGAGCTGCGCCGGCACGAGGACCGGCACGAGGCGATGGCGTACGCCCTGCACCGGGCCGGGCCCGCCGTGCTGGCCTCCTCGGCCACCGTGGTCGCCTCGATGCTGTGCCTGCTGATCGCCCGGATGAACTCCACCCGCGGCCTCGGCCCGGTGCTGGCGATCGGTGTCGTGGTGGCCCTGGCCGCGATGCTGACGCTGCTGCCCGCGCTGCTGGTGCTCGTCGGCCGCTGGGTGTTCTGGCCGGTCAGACCGGACTACGGCACCCCGGAGCCGACCCGGACCGGCCGCTGGGCGCACGTCGGCGCCTGGATCGGACGGCGCCCGCGCAAGGTGTGGGTCGGGACGGCGCTGGCGCTCGCGGCCTGCTGCGTGGGGCTGGTCTCGCTGAACGCCAACGGGCTCAGCACGGCCGCCTCCTTCACCGGCAAGCCGGACTCGGTGGTCGGCCAGCAGGTGCTGGAGCAGCACTTCCCGGGCGGGACGGGCGCACCGCTCACCGTGGTCTCCGCCGCGGCCGGCGCCCCGGCCGTACGGGCCGCCGCGCAGTCCACCGCCGGGATCGCGGCCACCTCGCCGCCGGTGGTGCGGGACGGGCGGGCGCTGTTCCAGGCCACCCTGACCGACCCCCCGGACAGCCAGGCCGCCAAGGACACCGTCGACCGGGTGCGCACCGCCGTGCACGCCGTACCGGGGGCGGACGCCAAGGTCGGCGGGAACACCGCCGTCGTCCTGGACGCCGGGCGGGCCGCCGGGGACGACAACCGGGCGATCATCCCGCTGGTGCTCGGAGTGGTGCTGCTGATCCTGGCCGTACTGCTGCGGGCCGTCACCGCGCCGCTGGTGCTGATCGCGACCGTGGTGCTCTCGTACGCGGCGGCGCTCGGGATCAGCTCGCTGTTCTTCGCCCACGTCTTCCACTTCCAGGGCGAGGACAACGCGTTCCCGCTGTTCGTCTTCGTCTTCCTGGTGGCACTCGGGATCGACTACAACATCTTCCTGATGACCCGGGTACGGGAGGAGTCCGCCCACCACGGCACCCGGCGGGGCGCGCTGATCGGGCTGTCCGCGACCGGCGGGGTGATCACCTCGGCAGGGCTGATCCTGGCCAGCACCTTCGCGGTGCTGGGGACGCTGCCGGTGGTGGGGCTGGCCGAGATCGGGTTCGCGGTGGCGCTGGGGGTGCTGCTGGACACCCTGGTGGTGCGCTCGGTGCTGGTCACCGCGCTGACCATGGACCTGGACCGGCACATGTGGTGGCCGGGGCGGCTGTCCCGGCGTCCCGGGGCGGATGCGAAGACGGAGACGTAGGCGGACGGACGGCCGTGAGCCCGGGGACCGCTACGGGCGGTCCCCGGGCTCAGCTGCGGATCAGCCGGATCAGCAGTCGCCGATGCAGTCGTCCTCGGTGTGCGAGTGAGCGTTCAGCCAGCTGGCGTGCGGGCCGAACAGGCCGACACCCGCCGAGCCCGACTCCAGGCTCTGCCCGGTCGACGCGTGCGACCCGTGCCAGGCCGCCATCGCCGGCGCCGGCGCCGCAAGGGCCGCGGCACCCGTCACCACGGTGATCACGGCGAACTTGCGGATGTTCCCACGAAGCGACATCTGATGTCCTCTTGGTTGGTCTCTGGTCGTCAACCCGCGCCCCCGAACGGCCAGTTCGAGCCGGTCCGAAAGGCCGGGCGGCGCTCCACCGGGGAGCGCCGGGCCAAGGTTGGCACACGAACCCGCAGGCGGCGCGCGCGTCGCGGCCGCGCTGAGTCATTCGGGTGACACATCTCCCCCGGCCGGACGAACGTGCTCGTACATCCGCATTCCGGGTCGAACGCCCTCGCGGGGCGCACCGGACGAGTGCCGGTCCGACAGGCGTACGACCGTAAGTCTTGCGGTGTTCCCTCGGGCGAAATGAACAAATACCGTCGATTTGGTGCAAGGTGCCGCCCGGTCCGAGCATGAGCGGTCGCTCCACCGAGCGCAGGCAGGACCACGAAAGGCACACCACCCTCATGCAGACCAGCCCCGCCGCGACCCGGCAGGCGAACCCGCAGGCGACCCCGCACGCGACCCCGCACGCGACCCGACCGAGCAGCCCGGAGACCCCGGACCAGGCTCCGGCTCCTGGTCCGGCTCCGGCTCCGGCTCCGGCGAAGAGCGGCCGCTTCGGGCTGCCCGTCGCCACCGCCCTGGTGATGGGCAACATCATCGGCGGCGGCATCTTCATGATCCCGGCCGCCGTGGCGCCCTTCGGGACGGTCAGCCTGCTCGCCTTCGCCGTCATCACCGTGGGCTCGATCGCGCTGGCGCTGGTCTTCGGGCAGCTGGCCCGCCGCAACCCGCGCACCGGCGGGCCGTACGTCTACGCCCGCGAGGCCTTCGGCGACTTCGCCGGCTTCCTGTCGGCGTGGTCGTACTGGATCACCGCCGTGGTCAGCAACGCCGCGCTCGCCGTGGCGGCCGTCGGCTACCTGGACGTGCTGCTGCCGATGCACCACGACGTCGCGCTGGAGATCACCGCCGCACTGGTCCTGCAGTGGCTGCCCGCACTGGCCAACCTGGCCGGCACCCGGTACGTCGGGGCGGTCCAACTCGTGTCCACCGTGCTCAAGTTCATTCCGCTGCTGCTGATCTCGGTGGGCGGACTGTTCTTCTTCGACCCGAAGAACGTCGGCCCCTTCGAGGCCAGCGGCCAGGGCTGGATGGGCGGCATGACGGCCGCCGCGGCGATCCTGATGTTCAGCTACGTCGGCGTCGAGTCGGCCGCGATGAGCGCCGGCCAGGTCCGCGACCCGGAGCGCAACGTCGGCCGGGCCAGCGTGCTCGGCACCAGCGGCGCCGCGGTGGTCTACCTGCTGGGCACCCTCGCGGTGTTCGGCACCGTCGCGCACCAGCAACTGGTCGACTCCAGCGCGCCGTTCTCGGACGCCGTGAACGCCATGTTCGGCGGCACCTGGGGCGGCGCGGCGATCGCGGTCGCCGCGCTGGTCTCGATGACCGGCGCGCTCAACGGCTGGACCCTGCTGGCCGCCCAGGCGCCGTACGCGGCCGCCGGGGACGGGCTCTTCCCGGCCGCCTTCGGCAAGGAGAAGCGCGGCGTGCCGACCTTCGGCGTGCTGGTCAGCGTGGCGCTCGCCTCGGTGCTGACCGTCGTCAACTTCGCCAGCGGCGCCAAGGGCGCCTTCGACGTGCTCGTCCTGATCACCACGTTCACCGCCGTCGTGCCCTACCTGCTGTCCACCGCCGCCCAGTTGTACTGGCTGGTCCGCGGCGCCACCGACAAGGTCGACGGCACCCGCCTGGTCCGCGACGCGGTGCTCGGCCTCGGTGCCTTCGCCTTCTCGATCTGGCTGCTGGCCGGGGCCGGCTACGCCGCCGTCTACCAGGGCGTGTTGTTCCTGTTCGCCGGCATCCTGGTCTACGTCTGGCTGGCCGGCCGTCGCCACCGCCAGGAGCAGCAGGACCAGGAACAGGCGCGGCAGGAACAGGTGAACTGACCGCCGACCTCGACGACCTCGACGAGGTCGGCGAGGTCGGCGAGGTCGGCACGACGAACGGCCGAGGGCCCGGGACGCACAGCCGCGTCCCGGGCCCTCGTCGCGTCCGGGCCGGGTGCGAACGGCCCCCGGGAGTGCCGGACTTGTCCGTACCCGTCCGATGTCCACGAGGATTTCACTCCCGGGGTCTACCCGCGTAGCCGCGAAGCCGACACACTGGCGCACGCAACTCATCAGTCAATCCGATCTTCTGATGGAGCGTTCGCCATGGCCCTCACCGGATCCATACGCCGGTTCCTGTCCTGCCTGCCGGCCGCCGCCGCCCTCGTCGCCGCGACCGTGGTCGCCGGCGGCAGCCCGGCCCAGGCCGCACTGCCGACCCCGATCTCCGCCGCCACCGCCCGGCTCTACCTCGACGGGATGACCGCGACCCCCGAGACCCACGCGGACAGCTACGACAGAACCCTCTTCCCCACCTGGATCAAGATCAGCGGCAGCTGCGACACCCGCAAGTGGATCGTCAAGCGGGACGGCACCGACGTCACCACCGACACCTCCTGCAAGGCCACCAGCGGCAGTTGGACCTCGCCGTACGACGGCGCCACCACCACCAACCCGTCCACCTTCGACGTGGACCACCTGGTGCCGCTCTCCGAGGCCTGGGCCTCCGGCGCCTGGGCCTGGACCACCGCCCAGCGCCAGGCCTTCGCCAACGACGTCACCCGCCCCCAGCTGGTCCTGGTCTCCGCGAGCAGCAACCGCTCCAAGGGCGACCGCGACCCGGCCGAGTGGCTCCCCCAGGCCTCCTACCGCTGCACCTACGCCCGCGCCTGGGTGCAGGTGAAGCAGTACTACGGGCTCGGCGTGGACAGCACCGAGAAGACCGCGCTCACCGGCATCCTCGACAACTGCTGACCCGCCGAACGTCGGGGACGGGTGCCGGACCCGGGCGCCCGTCCCCGGGCCGGACCCACTCGCCCCCTGACCCCGGCCCCGCTCACCCCTCCGAGTCCGCGGGGAAGGCCACCGGGTAGGGCTCGGTGAAGTCGGCCGAGCGGGAGACCTCGCGCCACCGGCTGTCCTCCTCCAGCAGCCGGCGGTCCTGCGCGATCGAACCCTCGGCCGCGTTGACCCCCAGCGGCAGGTGGTCCGGGACATCGCGGCGCCCGGCCATCCGCACCAGGATCTCGGCAGCCCGGTCCGGGTCACCGGCAGCGCCGTCCACACCCTTGCGCAGCCGCTCGTTGACCGCGCCGACCGTTCCCGCATAGGCCTCCGGGACCTCGTGCACCACCATCGACGCCCCCGCCCAGTCGGTACGGAAGCCGCTCGGCTCGACCACCAGCACCTTCACGCCGAACGGCGCGAGCTCGGCCCGCAGAACCCGGCTGAACCCGTCGATGGCGAACTTCGCCGCCTGGTACGAGGCGATGCCCGGCGAACCGCCGACCCGCCCGCCCACCGAGGAGAACTGCATCACCAGGCCCCCCTTCTGCTCGCGCAGCAGCGGGATCGCAGCCTTGGTGACGTGGTAGACGCCCCAGAAGTTCGTCTCGAACTGGGCCCGGAAGTCGGCGTCCTCGGTGGTCTCGATCGGCGAGACGTTGGCGTACCCGGCGTTGTTGACCAGCACGTCGATCCGGCCGAAGGCCTCCCGCGCCTGGGCGACGGCCGCCCGGGCCGCCGCCGGATCGGTGACGTCGAGCGCCACCGGGCGGACGCGCTCGCCGAACTCCTCGACGAGGTCGGCCAGCTGCTCCGGCCGCCGGGCCGTCGCGACCACCAGGTCACCGGCCTCCAGTGCCGCGCGCACCAGGCTCCGGCCGAAGCCGCGCGAGCTGCCGGTGACGAACCAGACCCGCGCCTCGGGGCGGCGTGCGCTCTCCGCGTTCTCCATGCTCTCCGCGCTCTTCATGCTCTCCATGACTCTCCTCCGCGTTCTCCGGCGTGCCGTGTCGTGCCGTGTCGTGCCGTGCCATTAGTAGAACACCGTTGCGCTAATAGTGCAACGCCGTTGCGGTAATACGGCAACACCGTTGCTCTACCATGGGTGGATGGCAGACACACCGGAGTTCCAGCGCGCACGCTCGCCCGAGGCCAAGCGCCGACGCGAAGCCGCGATCCTGGAAGCGGCCGCGGCACTCGGCCGCGAGCGCGGCGTCAGGGAGATCACCCTGACCGACATCGCCTCCGCCGTCGGCATGCACAAGTCGGCCCTGCTGCGGTACTTCGAGACGCGCGAGGAGATCTTCCTGCGCCTCACCGCCGAGGGCTGGGCCGAGTGGTCGCAGGCCCTCACCGCGCGGCTGCGGGAGACCGGGGACCCGAGCCCGGCGACCGTCGCCCGGGCCTTCGCCGCCACCCTCGCCGAGCGCGGGAGCTTCTGCGACCTGCTCGCCCACGCACCGCTCAACCTCGAACGCCACGTCTCCGTCGACGCGGTCCGCGAGTTCAAGCTCGCCACGGTCGCCGCCCGCGAACCCGTCACCGCCGCGCTACGGGAACAACTCCCCACTCTCGACGACCAGGACGTCACCGACCTGTTCGCCACCGCCGTCTCCCTCGCCGGCGCCATGTGGCAGATCGCCAACCCGGGCCCCGAGGTCGCCGCCCTCTACCGCAGCGACCCCCGCCTCGCCCACGCCGTCGTCGAGGTCGAACCCCGGCTCGCCCGCATCCTCACCGCGACGATCACCGGCCTGGCCGGGAAGTCCGAGGGCTAGGGTCCGTCCCGCGTTCAGTCGGCCGGCCGGGACGGGAAGGCCCGCAGCGTCCGGAGGTCCGCGGTCGCGATCAGGGGCAGGCAGGAGAGCAGGCCGATCCCGGCGATCGTCCACAGCGTGGGGCGGGTGCCGAGGACCGAGCCGAGGTAGCCGCCGGCCAGTGCCCCGAGCGGGCGGGTGCCCCAGATGGCGAACCGCACGGAGGCGTTCATCCGGCCTTGCAGGCCGGTGGGGGTGATGGCCTGGCGCAGGCTCACCTGGCCGATGTTGTAGACGGTGATGCCGCAGGCCATGATGCCGGTCGCGACGCCCAGGGTCGGCACGGCACGGGCCGGCGCCGCGGTCGCGAGCACCAGCACGGCGATCCCCGACATGGACTTGGCCGCGACCAGGACGGGGCCGAGGCCCACGCGCCGGATGACCCGGCCGCTGAGCGTGGCCCCCAGCAGCGCACCGCAGTTGCCCATGCTCAGGGCCAGCCCGAGCTCCCCCGGCGAGAGCCGCAGGTCGCGCAGCGCGTACGCGGTCAGGACGGCGCCCAGCGCGCCGCTCAGGCCGACGAGGTTGCTGATGCCCGTGGCCAGGGTCAGCGAGCGCAGGGTCCGGTGGCCGAAGACGAACCGCAGCCCCTCGGCGATCCGGGTGCGCATCCGCTCCCTCGTCCGCGGCACCGGCACCCGGGGCGTCCGGATGAGGCAGAGGAGCAGCGCGGACACCAGGTAGCTCACCGAGTTGACGGCCAGGACCAGGGGCGCGGCGACGGTCTGCAGCAGCAGGCCGCCGATGCTGGGGCCCGCCAGCTCCGCCGTCGAGCGGGAGAACTCCAGCCGGCTGTTGCCGTCCGGGGTCTGCTCCCGCGCCACGACCGTCGGCAGGAACGCCTGGTCGGCGATGTCGAAGAAGACCGTGCACAGCCCGATGGCGAACCCGACCGCGCAGAGCAGCGGCACGCTCAGCACCCCGGCGAGGTGGGCCGCCGGCAGCAGGGCGATGGTCACGGCCCGGCCGACGTCCGCCACGACCATCACCCGCCGGCGGTCCCACCGGTCGAGCAGCGCGCCCGCCGGCAGGCCGACCAGGAGGAACGGCAGGGACTCCATCGCCGAGACGAGTCCCAGCTGGCCGGTCGAGGCGGACAGGGTCGTCAGGGCGAGCACGGGGATGACGAAGAACGTGATCCGCGTCCCGAACTCGCTGACGGTGTGCGCCGCCCACAGGACCTGGAAGTTCCGCTGCCGCCAGACGCTGACCAGCGGTCCCGGCCGCGGCCGGGACCGGGGCCGGGCGGGAGCGGCCGGCCCCGGGGGCGGGACCACCTCGACCGGCCGGCTCACAGGTACAGCGGGTGCGGCCGTCCGGAGCCCGCGACGTTGTGGCGCTCCCCGTAACCGGCGCGGGAGAAGGCCGAGACCAGCCGGCCGTCGACGGCGCCCAGGGCCACGTCGTGGCGGGGGGCCGGCCCGTCCACGACCCCGAGGAGGTGGGGACTGGTCACGTACTCCTGGACGAGCCAGCCCTCGGCGCCCGCGAGGTCGACGGCGGCCTCCCAGGCCGGTGCGTCGGCGGCCTCCCGGCCGATCACCACACCGTTGCCGCGGGTGTCCAGCGGGCGCTTGAGGACGTAGCGGTCGCGGTCGCGGACGACGGCGTGCAGCGTCGCCGCGTCGCAGTGCGCGAGGTTGCGCGACCACGGGATCGCCGGACGGACCCGGCGGTAGTCGGCGGCGTCGAAGAGGTGGGCGAAGCGCGGGTCGGAGAGCACGGCGAGGCACAGCTTGTTGTCGCCGATCAGGCGTCCGCGCAGCCCGTTCTGCACGAACAGCCGGCCCTCGCGCACGGCCTCCAGGTAGGACGCCGCGCCGTCGCCCATCCGCAGCAGGTCCTGGATGCCGACCTTGGCGAACGCGTGCCGCACCGCCTCCCCGCGTACGACGACGCCCCCGCGCCCGTCGAGCGAGATCTCGCGCGGGTCCGCGTGCAGGACCCGGACGCCCAGGGCCGTCAGGGCGGTGTCGTAGTCACGGGTGTCGGCGCGGTAGCTGCCGTCCGGGCAGAGCAGGGCCACCGTCTCCGGACGGGTCCCGGTGTGCTGCTCCGCCAGGCGCAGCAGCCAACTCCCCGGCCAGAGCGGGTCGTCGGCCGGCAGCGGGCCCGGCACGTCGACGCCGTGCCGGGCCAGCAGCGACCGCCAGGCCGCCCGGCCCCGGCCGGCCCCGGGCAGGCCCCCGGGGCAGTTGGCGTTGGTCTCCAGCACCCGCAGCGTGCCGTCGGCCTGGGGCAGCAGGTCGATCCGCAGCAGGTGCACCCGGGTGTCGCGGGCGGCGTCCACGTGCTCGCGCAGCACCTGGGGAAGCGTCAGCACCTCGCGCAGGTCGCGGTCGTGGTCCCAGGCCGCCACCAGCGTCTCGATCACCCGGTGGTACGAGGCGACGAACGCGTCCAGCTCGCCGCGCAGCTGCGGGCGCACCCGCAGCGGCAGCCCCTGCGGCTGCGGCTGCGCCCGGACGATCTCGAAGACCTGCGACTCGGCGAGCTCGCGCCCCTCGGCCGTCCGCGCGATCGCGACGACCTCCCGGGTGAACTCCTCGTCCAGCCCGGGCCAGGTGTACCCGCCGGCCCTGGGCCCGTCCGGGGACGGCACGTGGGGGCGGGCCGGCATGACCGTGGTCGTGCCGGTCGGCCCGCCGACCGCGCCCTGGTCGCCGCCGGGGCCGCCGGGGCCGGGAATCGACTGCATGATCCGGTGTCCTTCCGCAGTTGGGAGGCGTGCGCCCGCGCCCCGCCACGGCCGGTGCACACACGTGATCCCGGAGTATCCAGCCAGCCGCGGACGACTCGGTGGACCGCAGCGCGCGGTTCGTCAGATCGAGTGAGGGGACCGGACCCGCACAGGACTGCCTGCACCGGTCGGTCCGCGTCGCCCCGCCCACCGACGCGGACTGGTCACTGGGCGCTCGCCGCGGGGCGGACCACCAGCTCGTTGACGTCGACCTCCCGGGGCTGGGACACCGCATAGGCGATGGCCCCCGCCACCGCGGAGGCGGGAATGGCCACGGCGCGGTACGCCTTCATGGCCTCCCGCGCGGCGGGGTCCGCGATGCCGTCGGCGAGTTCGGACTCGGTCACGCCGGGAGAGACGAGGGTGACCCGGATGTCGCCGGCCGACTCCTGGCGCAGCCCTTCGGAGATCGCTCGGACAGCGAACTTGGTGGCGCAGTAGACGGCGGCGGTGGGCGAGACCTCGTACGCGCCGACGGACGCGATGTTCACGACGTGCCCGCCGCCCTGGGCCCGCATCACGGGCAGCGCGGCGGCGATGCCGTGCAGGACTCCCCTCACGTTCACGTCGATCATGCGGTCCCACTCGTCCGTCCTCAGCGCCTCCAGGGGCGACAGCGGCATCACGCCGGCGTTGTTGACCAGGACGTCGACCCGGCCGTAGCGCTCACCGGCGGCGGCCACGAAGGCCCGGACGTCGGCGGCGTCCGTGACGTCGAGGCGCCGGAACGCCGCGGTGGCGCCCGCGGCGGTCAGCTCGCCGGTGAGCGCGTCGAGGCGGTCGGTGCGCCGGGCCCCGAGGAACAGCCGGTGGCCGTCGGCGGCGAGCCGGCGGGCGGTGGCCTCCCCGATGCCGCTGCTCGCCCCGGTGACCAGTACGACCTTGGATGTCTGCGTCATGCCTGCTTCTCCTCCTGGTGGAGCACGGGGTTCGTCGACGGATGCGGATCCGTTCCGCCGGACCGAGTCTGGGCGGGGCGCGGGCGACCGACCAGGACGTGTCCTGCCTGGGTGCGGTACACCCAGGCAGGGCCCGGGCGGCGCCACCTAGGGTGAGGGCGTGACCGACAACCACCTGGGAGAGTTCCTACGCGCACGCCGCGCGGCCCTGCGGCCGCAGGACGCCGGCGTGGCGAGCCACGGGGTGCGCAGGGTCGCCGGACTGCGCCGGGAGGAGGTCGCCGTCCTGGCCGGGGTGAACGCGGACTACTACACCCGCCTGGAACAGGGGCGGGAACGCCACCCGTCGGCCCAGGTCCTCGACGCGCTCGGCCGCGCCCTGCGGCTCGACCCGGACGGGCACGCGCACCTGCACCAGCTGGCGGGGACGGTGCCGGGCAGCCGGTTCGCCCACACCACCGACCTGGTCGGCCCCGCCCTGCGCCAGCTGCTGGACGGCTACCCCGCCGCCCCGGCCTTCGTCATCAACCGGACCCTGGACGTCCTGGCGGCCAATGCCCTGGCCGAGGCCCTGCACTCGCCCTTCGAGCGGATGGACAACCTCGCCCGGATGGCCTTCCTCGACCCGGCGGGCCGACAGTTCCACGAACGGTGGGGCCACACGGCCCAAGCCGTCGTGGGCCATCTGCGGCAGGCCGCCGGGCTCGACCCGGACAGCCCCCGGCTGCGCGCGCTCGTCCGCACCCTCACCGACCACAGCACCGACTTCACCCGGCTGTGGAACGCCCACGCCGTACGCGGAAAGACCCAGGAGGCCAAGCACTTCCTCCACCCGGACGTCGGCCCGCTGACCCTCACCTACCAGGCCTTCGACGTGCGCGACGCCCCCGGCCAGCAACTGGTCGTCTACCAGGCGGAGCCCGGCAGTTCCAGCGCCCAGGCCCTCGCCCTGCTCGGGTACCTGCGCGCCACCGCGAACCGCGCCGCCGGCTGAGCCGGAGGTCGGCTCCGCGACTCGAACGGTCGCCACCCGGCTGGGTCAACTGGCGAGCTTTCCAACGGATTTGGGCCTACGGTGCGGTGCCAGGGAGTCATCGAGCGAAAGGCTGTTGACGGCATGGCCGGGAAATTCGAGCTGTACCGACCTCCGAATTCAGGCCTCCTGCGCGACTACTGCTTCGGAGCACCCCACCAGGTACCGTCCTGGTAGTAGACGCTGTTCCAGTCTTCGTCGGAGGCACCGGCAGGCATCGGTACGAGCATCGAACGCGTCGCCGCGTACACCTGGTCGACCTGGGCCGAGGCCAGCAGGCGGCAGTTCCACAACAGCCCTGCCATCTCAGCTGCCAACGGGTCATCGGGCCAACGTGGTTCAGGGAGTCCAACCCCCACAACGGCGGCCAGGTCGCCCTCGGAGAGGCCGAGGGCGCGCGCGAAGCCGGCGACCATGTCCGGGGTCAGGGGAACGCCGCCCCGAGCCAGGGCCGCGATCGTGGTCTCGGCCAGGCACAGGTGGCCATTGGTGAGCAGGAACAGCAGCTTGGCCGCAGCGCGCAGGGACCTCAAGTTCCGGTTGCCGAACAGGAGGTTGACGAGTGCGGCTCCGAAGCCCCCCTCCCGCTGGTCCGCCATCCGTGGTGGGTCGAGCGGACCTTCGGGGGACTCCTGACGCAGTTGGTCGACCAGGCGGTGCACGCGGTCCCGCTGGTCCGGCGGCAGCGCGAGCGCGTACTGGACGAGGTCCGCGAGCCGCGGCCCAGGGGCCGCCTCCCGAGGAGTCAGGGCCTGCGGCACCGGGAGAGCCGCGATCACGTAGAGGTCGGCCACGTGGAGTCCGAGCGCAGGCGCGAGTGCCTCCAGGTGTGCGGGCAACGGTGCCGCGCCCGCAAGCACTCCACGGAGCTCGGGCGCCGGAACGCCGGACTCTGTGGACAGCCAATCGGCGTCTACCCCACGATGGCTCAGCAGCCGGGCCATTATCGTGCCGAAATCCGGATAACTCGTCATGGATGGTCCCCCTCCCGCCCAGGAATTACTCGGCCCGACCGCTGCGCACTGTCGAAATACCCCTCACTGCGGGGGAAGGTCAGCCGGTTCAGCGAACCCAGCTCTCACAGCCGATCAGGCGAGCTTCTCGCCTCATGACGTCGAGCGCCATTCGAAGCCTGTCTGCAGCAGCCTGGAATGCCTGTGTTGTCTCTGGACCTAGCGACGGAGACGGCCAGGAACTCCCATCACCCGGAGCGCCATCACCGATCTCAGCGGCAAACCGCTGCCACGCGGTTCTATAGAGACGCATGCAACCCTCAAGTTCAGCGGAACAGTCCGACCACACTTCGCCCGCCATCCTCCCCTTGGTACACGCCAGGAGGTGGTTCAACTCCGAAAAAGTGGCGATCAAACCTCCAGTAAGGGCGCGCCGATGCGCACCTGCATGCCGATGGGCCAGTACATCAATAAATATCTGATATGGATTCACAAACTCACGCACGCCTACTACTCCTCTCGCCTACCGTACAACTCGGACGGGATGTGGCCGCGGAGCAGGGATGTCCCTGCCTCACCTGGCAAGAAAGCATCCAGACCACCCGCCCTAAGGATATCAGAGCAGTATGTGATACAGCTATTACTCTCCTTGTCCCACTCGCCGAACATATAGCTTTGCTTTTCAAACAATCCATCGATATAAGCGAGTGCCCCCTCAGGATTCGGAAGCATGAAATCTAGCGCGAACACCCCTTCCGCAGGGGGCGGGACTATGCGAGGAAGGTTCAGACTTTCAAGACCACCCCATGGCGGCTCCACATAATCGGGAAATGCATCAGTCGTGACCGTGCGAGTCTCAGACCTCACAGTAATTGAGGCGTGCTGACTCTTAGCATCCCAATGGAACGTGGCGTTGGGCGTCGACCCTGTATCGCATTTGTTATGGACCAGAATCGGCGTGACGCCTGCCACAACATAGTACGTGTGGAGCTGAGCGACGGTCAGGTTGTACATCTGTTTGGTGCCGGCCGCGGAGCGGACGGCCGCGATGCGTACGGGCCGGCCGGTGACGGTCTTGAGGGCGTGGCCCTCCGAGAGGTGGCCCGCGGGTACCCAGGTGTGGGTGGTGTCGTCCCAGAAGGGGTGCTCGGCCGTGGTGTGGACCGTGCTCTCGGTGCCGGCTTCGGTCTGGACTGTCAGGTCGATCAGGTCGTTGTCGGTGTGGACGAGAGTCGCGGTGACCGCACGGGCACCCTGGTCGGTCGCGCTTTCCTGGTCCGCGGACTGGACGAGATCGCCGACCTTGATGTCACCGATCGCCTTGGTGGTGCCGTCGCCCATCAGGACCGGTGTGTCCGGTGTGAAGCTGCAGTTGGTGCGGGCAGGTGACATCGGTTCGGCTGGGGCAGTGGGTTTGGCCGTCGGGGTGACCGGGGCTGCGGGGTCGGTCGGTCCACCGCTGTGGATGTGCGGTTCTGCGGGGCGCTCTGCAGAACCCCCACCGCCACCGCCCTTCGGCTTGGGGCCGTCTCCGAAGAGGCGCCGCAGGGCGTTGCGGATGCCGCCGGACTCGGAGGCGGCCTCGGCCAGAAGCCTGGCACCCTTGAACGCTGCCTTGACGAGACCGAAGCCGTCGGCCGCGACCTCGATCACCGTTTCGGTGACCTCGCCGGCAACGTACGCGGTGTCGTTGTGGGGGATCCCGAAGATGTCCGCCATGGGGTGTTCGCTGGGCTCGATGTAGTGCAGGTCGCCGGTGACCGACACCCGGGCACCGACGTCGCGGCTGATCGCCTTGTCGACCTCGACACCGAAGTTGTTCATGGCCACGTACGGACTGTTTTTGGCCAGCCACCCCACCCCGCTGTCGACCGCACCCGCGATGAAGTGCCCCGTCGCCGAGCACCAGCCGCAGTCCCACAGGCCGGTTGGATCGCTCAGTGTGGTGGGGTTGTCGCCGGCATAGGTGTAGCCGCCCATCTGGTTGGGGTCGCCCGCCTCGAAGACGGGGTCGACGGTGAGGAAGCGGCCGATGGCGGGGTCGTAGTTGCGGGCGCCGAGCAGGTTGAGGCCGCTGCCGGTGTCGACGGGCTTGCCGAGGTAGCCGTGGTTGTCGGCCCATGAAGTGGGGGCGGTGCCACGGGGGTTGCCGTAGGGGTCGAAGGCACGGCGGGTGACGGCGCGGGTGGTGCCGTCGATCTGGAGGCTGGAGGTGCCCTGGGGGTTCGTGGGCTGGTAGGTCAGGCCGCCGCTGCCGGAGCGGACGACGACCGTGCCGTCGGGTTGTGAGTAGTACCGCGTGCCCGTCACGTTGGCGCCGTCGGCCGAGAGGGTGAGCTGTTCGGCACCGCCGAACAGGTAGAGGACGGTGCCGTCGGAGCCGCGTTGGATCAACAGCTTGCCGCCGGCGTCGTACAGGTACCGGGAGGTACTGGTGCCGGCCCCGTTCGGGGTCGTGACGCTCTCGGTGCGGCCCTCGGCGTTGTAGGTGAAGGCCTGTGTGCCGCCAGCGGTGGGCTGGGTGCCGCCCGGACCCCACTTCTGGTTGGGGCCACGGTTGCAGGTCCACAGTGCGACGCGGGTGCCCGGGTCGGTGTTGCCTCCGGGCAGGTCCACGCACAGGCCGGACGTCTTGTGGACGAGGGAGCCGTCGGTTCCGGTACGCCACTGCTGACTGCTGTCGTTCGGGTCGCAGGCCCACAGTTCGATCTGGGTGCCGGAGCCGGCGGTGCCGCCGACGGGGCGGGCGCAGGCGCCGAGGACGCGCAGGGTGCCGTCGGTACCGATGGTCCAGTCCTGCGCCGTGCTGCGGTTGCAGGTCCAGCTCCAGACGGCGGTGCCGTTGGCGTTGTGGGCACCGGAGGCGTCCAGGCAGAGCGGGGTGGCGCCGGTCGGCACGCCGGAGGGCAGGGTGCTGGTCGTGGTGGTGGAGCGGGAGGTGGTGTCGCCGGCCGCGTCGTACTGAGGTGTCAGCGTCGCCGTGGCCGCGGGGCCGCTCGGCGGGTTGGCGGTGGCGAGCCACTGCTGGGCGCCGGTGCCGTTGCAGGTCCACAGCGCGACCGCGGTGCCCGGCTTCGCGTTGGCGCCCGGCAGGTCGAGGCAAAGGCTCGAGGCGGTGTTGACCAGGGCGCCGTTGGCACCGTCCTGCCACTGTTGGGCGGCGCTGCCGTCGCAGGTCCAGAGCTGGATCGGGGCGCCGGGCCACGTGCCGGTCGCGGCCGCGCACTTGCCGAGGGCGCGCAGGGTGCCGTCGGCGTTGCGGGTCCACTTCTGGGCGCCGTTGCCGTTGCACGTCCAGGACTGGATCGCGGTGCCGTTGGCCGTGCGGGCGCCGCTGACGTCCAGGCAGTTCGGCGTCCCGCCGGTGCCGACCGAGGAGGTGAGCGTGGAGGTGGCGGGCCCGGTCGTGGTGGTGACGGCGGTGAGGCTGTTGGGCCCGGTCGCGGGCTTGCCACCCACGCCCTGATAGGTACTGGTCTGGACGAGGTCGCGGGAGGTGTCTCCTGTGACGTCGTGCTTGATCTGCTGCGTCCGGTCGCCGAGCAGGTTGTACTGGAAGCTCTGCCAGTACGGTGCCGGGCCGCCGATGGCGATCGGTGCGGGGTCGGGGTTGTTGCAGTGGGAGATCTGACCGGCCGTCGGGGTGCTGACGCCGGAGGTGTCGGTCCAGGCCTCGGCCAGGCGGTCCAGCCCGTCGTAGCGGAAGCACTGGACGTCGAAGGTCTGGTCCGTGCCTCCGGAGGACTGGAGTTCGGCGACGCTGGTGATGTTGCCGGCCTGGTCGTAGCCGTAGGTGGTGCCCGAGACGGGGTTGGTGTCGTTTCCCTGGAGGCTGACCCGGTTGGTCGTCAGCCGCCCCGTCGCGTCGTCGTAGGTCTGCGCGGTGCGCAGCAGGCCGCCGGCCTTGCCGTAGGTGGACTGGAGGAGCTGACCACGCGCGTTGTAGTTGGCCATGTCCAGCAGGGGCGTGTCGGCCGTGCCTGCCTGGATGAGCTCGCCCTGGAGGTCGTAGCCGAAGCCGAGGGTCTCGGAGGGCAGTCCGCCCTCGGCGTTGTAGCCGATGGAGGCGAGCAGGCCGACGTTGTTGGAGTAGATCTTGGAGGTGGTGTAGTCGCCGGCGAGCTTGCCCTCGGCGGCCGGGATCGTGGTGGTGGTGCCTGTGGCCTGGTAGGCGGTGTTGTAGCCGTTGACCTTCTGGACGTAGGCGCTGCCCTGCGCACCGCCGACGTAGCGGGTGACGGAGGTCGGGTAGCCCTTCGCGAGGGTGTCGTACTGGAAGGAGGCCAGCAGCTTGGTGCTGTCGGAGGTGCTGGTCCCGTCGTAGCGGCCCGTCACACGGCCGATGGCGTCGTAGGTGAGCGAGACCGATCGGCTGCGGGCGTCCGTCGTCGTCGTGACGCGTCCGAGGTCGTCGTAACCGGTCGTGGAGGTGCCGCTGTCGGGGTCGGTCTGGGAGACGAGCTTGCCCTGGATGTCGTACGAGTAGGACCAGGTATTGCCTGCCGTGTCCGTGACGGACTGGCGGCGGCCGCCGCGGTCGTAGCCGTAGGTGGTCGTGACGTCGCCGATTCCGGAGCCGCCGTGCATCACGGACGAGGTGAGCTGGCCCAGCGCGTTGGTGAACGCCGTCGTCGGGGCGGTGCCCGAGGGCGGGGTGGTGTCGACCCGGTCGGCGCCGGGGTAGGAGCGGGTCGACTGCCAGAGCAGAGCGCCCTTGGCCAGCATCTGCTGCGCCACCGGTCGGCTCAGCCCGTCGTAGACGGTCACCTGCTCCGAGGCGAGGCTGTTCTCGACCTCGTCGAACAGGGTTGTGCCTGGGGCGGTCGTCGGGTCCGACCAGGTCGGGATGCCGATGACGGGCTGGCCGTGGGTGTCGTACCTGGTCGACGTGACCAGTCGGCCGTCGGTGTTGTTGGCCGTGGAGGTCTGGGTCTGGCGTGGTTGGAGGAAGCCGTCGTAGATGGTGACCGAGGTGCTGTAGGTCTCGTTCTCGCGGAGCGTCTGGGTGCTCACGCTCGACGGGTCAGGGGTGTCCCCCGAACCGTGGACCAGGTAGGCGAACGTTCGGTCGGGTGCCTTGCCGTCGTCCTTGTTCCGTCCGGGGAGCCAGACCTTGGTCCGCCGTCCGAGGGCGTCGTAGGTGGAGTCGGTGATCCGGCCGTTCGCGTCGACGGCGCGGGTGACCAGGCCGCGGGCGGGCGCGATGGTGCTCTTCGAGGTCCATTGCAGGGGGTTCGTGGTCGACATCTCGGTGGGGAGGGTGTCCCCGGCCGGGGTGTAGGCGGTCGACTGGACGTTGCCCGTGGGATCGACGCTCCGGGTGACGCGGCCGTAGGTGTCGAAGCTCTGGGCGTTCGCCGTCTGGTAGACCGGCTGGCCCTGCCCGTCGTACGTCTTCAGGACCTGCGTCGCCGTGACGTACCCGTTTCCGGATCCGTTCTGCCCGAGCAGGCCGACGGCACCGGGGTTGGCCTGGTCGGAGGAGCCGTCGTAGATGAGGCGGCGGTCCCTGACGGTGGTGTCCGGGCCTGCCTTGGTGCCGCAGGGGCCCGAGAGCGTGAGGTTCTCGCTCGGGTAGGCGAGCATCATCGGGTTGGCGGCGGGAGGTGCGGCGTAGCTGACGGTGGTGCAGGTCCGGAGTGCCGGGTTCGCGCTGTCCGGGTCGTTGTTCGTCTGGTAGGGGCGGCTGAGTTCGTCGTACTGGGTGCTGGTCCGGCTGGTGCGCCAGGTCTTGCCGTCGGAGAGGAGGTCGAGTTTGCGACCGCCCGCGACAGCGGTCCTGCGTGCCGCCAGAGGTGGCAGGGTGGAGAGCTTCGGGGTCCCGTCGGTCTGGGAGGTCCAGGCGGTTCGCGGCCGGGATGCCGTGTCCTTGAGGTCGGGCACGTCCGACAGGGACTTGGAGACGACGGCGCCGCCGGCGGCCGTGTAGACGGTGGTCTCCTGTGGCATGCCGGCCAGCCACGGGCTGTCCGGGACCTGTTCACCCAGGGAGTTCGTCAGCTTCGGCGCGCTGTGCGGTGTCCGGTCGGCCTTGTAGTCGCCGTCCATGCCCTGGAAGTAGCGGACGGTCGCCTGTCCGACGGGGTACGGGGCGGAGCCGGAGGTGGTGGTGACGGTGCGGTAGCCGCGGAAGTCGTTCCAGGTGCGGTACTGGTCGTCGGTGAGCTCGGAGTCGTCCCGGTGCCAGGCGGCGCCGTCGCTGTAGGTGTACGCGGTGGTCTGTGCAGGTGAGGCGGCCTTGGTGGAGTCGGAGACGGTCACCTTGGCGACCAGGGTCTTGTGGAACCAGTCCGCGATCGGCTTCGCCGCGCCCGGGGTGGTCCACCACACCGGGTAGCAGGCCATCGTGTTGCTGTCGGGTGAGGAGGGCATCGTCCCCTTCACGCGCGAGCACTCCGGGTCCCGGTAGGCGACGGCGATGAACGAGCCGGTTTCCGTCTGGATGCCGGAGATCCGTGGCCGGTAGAGCGGTGGTGCGGCGGGGGTAGAGCCGTCGACGCGGTTGTCGACCTCGATGCCCTTGAACGTCATCGGGTCCAGTGCGGCGGTCGAGCTCTCACCGGCCGACTTGTCCAGACCGGTGTGCCGGATCTCCGACAGCCACATCACGGACTGAAGCGCGCCCGCGTTCTTCGGGTCGACGGTGTTGCCGGTCACCGGGTCGAGGGTGCCGCCCGCGTCCGAGAAGAGGTGCTTGAGGTCGTACCGGTCGACGCCGTTCCAGCCGTTGGTGGTCCGGAGCTCGGTGAGGATGCCGCGCAGCCGCACGGTCGACCAGAAGGTGGCTGCGCTGGCCCGGCAGACGTTGGGGCCGGTTCCGCTGGTGGGCCAACCCGCCTGGCAGGTCAGGTCGTACGGGACGTCCGGCCAGTTGGTCGCCGTGGCGGAGGAGAGGTTGGACGCCTGGCAGACGCTGTCGGAGACGACGCAGCGCTGGGCGGTGTCGAAGGTGACGCGGGCGGAGGGTTCGCGGCCCGCGACGGCGTCGTCGAGCTTGTAGCCGTAGGAGATCTTGGTCAGGTAGCCGCCCCGGACGTACGGGGTCAGCTTGCCGCTCCCGCCGGCGGCCGCGGCCTGGCCGGCGCCCATGCTGTAGTAGTTGGTCTCGGTCGCCCAGTCGTACCGCTGGAGGCCGCCGTGCGGATCGACCACGAAGTCGAGGGAGAAGCGGTAGCCGAGCGGGCTGTCGCACTGTGACGACTTCCCGCCTGCCGCGGAGTAACACGGGTCACCGCTGTTCGGGTGGTAGACGGGGATGCCCCACGCGCTGTTGGTGGCCTGGTCGGAGGTCGTCCCGGGCGCGTGGTTCAGGCCCAGGTAGTAGGCGGTGCCGTCGGTCGTGGTGACCTTGAAGTACTCGCCCTGCCACAGGCCGTTGGCCGCGCCCGTCAAACGCTCGACCTTGGTGCCGTCGTCGCTCTGGAGGTGGTAGACGCCGTTCGCGTCCTGGACCAGTTCACCCGAGTGGGAGCCGAGCGAGAGGGTGGCGTTCCACCCCGCCCAGCACCGGTCCGCCGACCCGGGGATGCCCGTGTCCTTGCAGGTTTTGTAGGAGCGTTCGATGAAGCCGGGGCTGTACGACCATCCGTCGCCGACCCAGGAGGCCTGGGAGTTGCGGGCCGAGGTCTCGCCGTCGATGGCCTGCGAGTTGTAGGACAGTGCGACCGAGGGCGCCGATCCCGTCAGTGACGGCGGCGTTGCCACCGGGTAGTTGTAGGTGAACGCCCCAGCAGCGGTCTGGGACCAGCTACCGGAGGCGGACAGCGAGGTGGCCGCGTAGGAGCCCTGCGAACCGCCGCTCTCGCCGCCGACAGCGGCGATCGCGAGCGCGGCGGGTGCCACCGCTGCGGATTCCCGGTCGGCGGCGGCGGAGTCGGCCGCGTGGGCGGGTGTGCCGGAGGCTGTCAGGGTGACGGTGCCGGTCAGCAGTCCGGCAGCGGGGTCGTTGTGGTGCTCCAACGGGGTCTGGCTGCGGCAGGCCTCGACCTCGGGGGTCGTCAGCGCACAGGCGGGCATGGCGACCAGGCGCAGCCGGGACGCCCAGGCTCCGCCGTACGCGGGGGCGATGGCGTTGTAGTCCAGGCTCACCGAGACGCTGCCCGCCCCGGCCTTCCCGGTGTCCGCGCGGGTGAGGCCGACGAGGAGGCCGTCGACCCCGGCGGCTTGGGCCTTGCCGCGGTCCGCGACCTTGACCTGGACCGTGGACGGTGTTTCGGTCGGCGTGTCGGCCGCTGCCGAGTTCTTCGTGCTCGCGCCGGGGCGGGCCGAGCCCGGCGCTGCGAGCAGCACCGGCGTGCTGCCGGCTCGTACCGGGGCGTCGGCAGCCACAGCTTCGGCCGAGGTCGTCCGGGGCCTCCCGGCAGAATTGCCGAGGTTGACCGTGACAGTGCTCTCGGCGGGCCATTGGACGGGTTTCGCGTGGTGTTCCGACAGTTCGCGGGAACCGGCCTGGGGCCTGGCCTCGATCTTTCCCCCGCCCTTGGCGGGGTGGCCGTCGACTCTCGGCAAGGACGGTAACGGCCCGGTCGGCCAGGCCTTTTCGTCATAGGCGTAGTGGTAACCCCCGACCACCTCGGCGGATACCGTCGGAGCCAGGAGGGACATCACGGCGACGACCGCGGATACCGTCACCGCGCGATGTCGCCGGCCGCGTCCGGCCACGCTTGAACCGAACCCGTGCAGCCTTGATTGCACTGCTAACCCCCCACTGGACAAAGCTCTCTGACGTAATGTCACCTTGATCGGGACCGAACCCTGGACGGTCGGTCCGAGCCGCCGGAACCGTATTGCCACGGGTGCGAACGACGCAATAGCCTTCCCGCGACCCGCCGGCTCCGACTCGGTTCTTCCTGCAGCCGCCTCTAGCTGGTCAACGCCCCGGAATTACCTGTTCACCTGCACCGCGCCCCGCTGACGTGAGATGCATCACAGCGAGGGCCTTCCGGTTCAATCCATCCGAAAGGGACCATCCGTGGGGGAAACACGCCGTGTCCGACAGGGCCGAACACGCAAATTGACACATTGTGCTGCCTTGATATCCGCAATCGGCGGACTGGTAGCAGGAGGTACCCAAACGGCATTCGCGGCCGATCGACCGTTCAACGCGCATCCCGCGCAAACCACCCGGCCCGCCACCGGCCCCGTCCCCAACCCGGGCGGCGCCGTACAGGCGGCCCGCCTCAAGGCCAAGACCAGCGGCAAACCGGTCACCGTCGACGACCTGACCACCGAGTCCTCGCTCACGGTCGCCCAACCCGACGGCAGGCTCACCCTGACCACCCACCTCCGCCCCGCCCGGGTGCAGAAGGACGGCGCCTGGACACCGGTCGACGCCACACTGACCCGCTCCAAGGACGGCAGCTGGTCCCCCAAGGCCACCCCCTCCGCAGTGGTCCTGTCCGACGGCGGCGCCGGCCCGCTCGCCACGCTCACCGACAAGGCCGGCCACAGCCTGGCCCTCGCCTTCCCCTTCCCACTGCCCAGCCCGGTCATCACCGGCGCGGGCGCCCGCTACCCCGAGGTCCTGCCCGGCGTCGACCTCCAGGTCAACGTCACCGACCAGGGAGCCTTACGCGAGGTGCTGGTCGTCAAGGACGCCAAGGCCGCGGCCGACCCGAAGCTCGCGACACTGCGCCTGGGCACCACGACCAAGGACCTCGCCCTCGCCGCCGACCAGACCGGAAACGTCACTGCCAAATCCAGCGACGGCCAGCCGGTCTTCACCGCTCCGGCACCCCTCATGTGGGACTCCTCCGCGCCTGGCCCCGCTGCGGCCTCCGCGGCCAAGTCCAACGGTTCCGCCGACCCCGGCTCGGCCCAGACCTCCTCGGCACCGGCCGGCGCGCCGTCGTCCTCCGCCGACGGCCCCGGCGACGGCGCCAAGGTCCGCCCCATAGCGGTCAAGGCCGACGCCGACTCGCTCACCCTCACCCCCGACGCCGCCCTGCTCTCCGGAGAGGGCACCGCCTGGCCGCTGTTCATCGATCCGACCTTCCAGCCCGCCACCCTGACCAGGAGCCACTTCGCCCAGGTCATGGAGGGTTGCGCAGGCAGCCCCCAGTACGACGTCGCCCAGGACAACGGGCAGGGTGTGGGCTACCAGCACTACCGGACCAACTGCTACGGCATGGAGCGCTCGTTCTACGAGTTCGGCACCGGCGCCCTGACCGCGCAGATGAACATCGACCACGCCCAGGCGTACTTCTACGAGACCTACGGCGCCGCCCACGGCTGCGACACCACGGCCCCGGTCACCCTCAAGTGGACCTGGGGATTCGACGGCGGAACCAACTGGAACAACCAGCCCGGTGTGCGCCAGGACGGCGAGACCAAATGGCCCAAGAGCGCCTACGGTTCCTGCGGCTACCAGCCCGTCAACTTCGACGTCACCGGCGCGGTGCGCCAGGTCGTCCAGGAGGGTCGGCCGCTGACCGTCGGCCTGTTCGGCGACGAGACCCGCTCCATCGGCATCGACCACTTCATGCGGTTCAACAACGACCCGTACGTCGTCGCGAGCTACAGCATCGCGCCGAACACGCCCGACGCCCTCTACACCAGCCCGGACTCCCAGAACCCCGGCGGCCCGGCCTGCAACAACTGGGGCAACGCGGGATGGATCGGCATGACCTCCCTGGCCGGTGACGCCTCGAACATCACGCTCAACGCCTACGCGTCCACCGGGATGCCCGGCGCCAACCTGAACGTCAACTTCCACGTGTGGGACAGCATGGCGGACGACGGCCACGGCGGCCCCGCGGGGGTGGGCGACCCGAGCAGCGCCCAGTTCGGGTCATCCGGCTGGGGTCGCGCCAACATCGGACTGAGGGTGTCCGACGGGCACCAGTACGGCTGGAACGCCACCGCCTCGGACACCGGGCTGAGCGGTCCGACCTCGGTGGCCTGCTACTTCAACATCGACCTCGTTCCGCCGACGCAGGCGCAGTTCGGCGCCCTCCAGGCCTTCCCGCCACTCGGCAGCGGTCTCGTCCCCACTGCCCACGCCGGTGACCAGGGCGTCAGCATCAAGGTCAGCAGCACCGACCCGACCCCGGGCGGCTGCACCCGCGGCTCATGCGCCAAGAGCGGCGTGAGGGCCTTCCAGTACAACCTGGACGACAACATCCCGCCCGTCGGGGCCAACGCCGTCCAGGTGACACCCGACGCGGACGGTTCCGCCTCCGCCGACATCCCGGTCAAGCTCAACCCCGATCAGTGGGGCACGCACCGCCTCTACGTCCGGGCCGTCGACGGCGCCGGGAACACCCAGCCCCAGGCCTCCGTCTACGACTTCTACGCCCCCTGGAACCCGGCCACCAAGGTCGTCCCAGGCGACGTCGACTTCGACGGCACCCCCGACTTCCTGGCCCCTGCGTCCAACGGCAGCCTGACCCTCGTCTCCGGAAACCGCGACTTCACCGCCACCCCGGCCCTCGCCTCGGCCCAGAGCCAGAGCCCCGAGAAGGACAGCTGGAACAACTACCTGATCGCCCACCGGGGCTCGCTCACCCAGTCCAGCGTCGACGACCTCTTCGCCTACAACAAGGGCAGCCACAGGCTCTACGCCTACCTCAACGACGCCACCGCCACCCCAGCCGGAACACCCGGCCACTTCAGCATCGGCAGCCGGATCACCGAACTCGGCACGTCCTCGACCTGCGCGGGCGGGATCGACGGCACCTGGGCCAACCTCACCCAGCTGGTCGCCCCCGGAACCTACGGCAACCCGAACGGCCTGGCCAACCTGATCACCGTCGAGAAGGGCCGCCTGCGCCTCTACCCCGGCACCTATACGGGCGGCTGCCGGCTCGGCGCCGGAATCGACCTCGGCGACGGCGACTGGTCGACGGTGACCCTGCTCGCCCCAGGAACCGTCGGCGGGACGCCGACCCTGTGGGCACGTGACAACGTCACCGGTGCCCTGTACACCTACCCGCTCTCCTTCGCCGCCGACGGCAAGCCCACGACGACGCTGCACGCTCCCGTGCACCAGGCACTGGTCTCCGCCGTCAAGAACACCACCGGCGCCGGCATGTGCACCGACATCAACGGCGGCTACACCGACAACGGCACCCCGGCCCAGCTCTGGGACTGCAACGGCACCGGCGCCCAGGTGTTCACCCGCGGCGGCGACGGCACCCTCCACGTTCTCGGCAAGTGCCTGGACGTCAAGAACGGCGACACCGCGAACGGCACCAGCATCCAGCTCTGGGACTGCAACAACAGCGGCGCCCAGAAGTGGACCGACGGCCCCTACCCCGGCACCCTCCAGAACCCCCAGTCCACCCGCTGCCTCGCGGTCCCCGGCGCCAAGAACACTCTCGGCAACCACCTCATCCTCTGGGACTGCCTCAACGACACCGGCCAGCAGTGGACCGGCCCGACCACGGCCGCGGTACTGCCGGTGTCCTTCGGCTCCGCCGCCTACCCCTCCGTCGACTCACCGGGTGACGTCAACGGCGACGGCAACCCCGATCTGTTCGCCACCGGCGCCGACGGTGCGATCAGCCAGATCCCGGGCGCCGCGCCGGTCGGCGGCATCGCCCAGTTCACCACCGCCGTCTCCCGCGGCGCACCCAACAAGCCCGCCGGCTACAGCGTCCACTCCGCCGTCGACGGCGGCAAGTGCCTCGACAACTTCGGCCCGGCGGTCGGGAAGAACCTGGTCGTGTGGGACTGCTGGAACGGCATCAGCCAGAAATTCACCTTCGCCCCCGACGGCACCCTGCGCACCGGCACCTGGTGCGTCAGCGTCCGCGACAACGCCACCGGCAACGGCTCCCCCATCGGCATCCTCGACTGCGTCGGCGACCCCGGCCAGCAATGGACCCTCCGCGGCGACGGCAGCCTCTACAACCCCGCCTCCAACCGCTGCATGGACATCCACGGCTGGGACACCACCAACGGCAGGACCCTGGACATCTGGGACTGCACCGGCGGCCGCAACCAACTCTGGACGCTCTCCCCCAACACCACCTGACCGACCCCCACAGGTCGAGGGCCCGCGGCGGCGGCGCACCGTACACGCCGCGGGCCCGTGATCCCCAGTGATCACCCCACTGCAGCAGCGAACTGCCCGCCCAGCAGCAGCCACGCCCCTCGGGCACCGGCGGTCTCGACCCGTCCCGCGGGGATGACTGCGGTCAGCTGCCTTGACTGCGCAGTGATCGACTCGTCTGATGGCCGCGACGCGGCGGTTCGCTCTCCGCGACTCGAACGGTCGCCACCCGGCTGGGTCAACTGGCGAGCGTTCCAACGGATTTGGGCCTACGGTGCGGTCCCAGGGGGCCATCGAGCGAAAGGCTGTTGACGGCATGGCTGGGAAGTTCGAGCTGTACACGGACGAGAGCGGGATGCACCGGTTCCGGCTCAAGGCGAGCAACGGGACCGTCGTGGTGACCGGTGACCCGCAGGAGAGCAAGGACGACTGCCTGAAGAGCATCGAGTCGATCCGTAAGCTCGCGCCGTACGCGGAGCTCAAGGAGGCGGCCGGGTCGATGTGACGCGGCGGTGCCGGGGCGCGGGTCGGCGGTGCAAATCGCCGACCCGCGTTCGCTTGTACGACAGATCCCTTTGGCCGGGTGCACGCCGTGCGCGGAGACAACACAGGCATGCGCGTCGCCATCGTCACCGAATCCTTCCCTCCCGAGGTCAACGGAGTCGCCCACAGCGTGCTGCGGACGGCCGAGCACCTGCTCCGTCGGGGCCACCGGCCCCTCGTCGTCACCCCCGCACCGGCCCGGGGCGCCCAGTGCCCGCCGCAGACCTTCGGCTCCGGCGCCGACGCGGAACGGATCCCCGTCGTGCGGATCCCGTCGGTGCCGCTGCCCGGGTACCCGCAGGTGCGGATCGCCCTGCCGAGCCGGCAGCTGGCGGCCGCGCTGGCCGGGCACCGGCCCGACATCGTCCACCTGGCCAGCCCGTTCGTCCTGGGTGCGCGCGGCATGCAGGTCGCGGCCCGGCTCGGCGTGCCCGCCGTCGCCGTCTACCAGACCGACCTCGCCGGGTACGCCCACGCCTACCGGGCCGGACGCGGGCTCGGCGAGGCCGCCGCCTGGCGGCGCATCCGGGCCGTACACCGGGCCGCCGCCCGCACGCTGGCGCCGTCCACCCCGGCCGCCCAGGACCTCACCGCGCACGGGGTGCCCCGGGTCCAGCTGTGGCCGCGCGGGGTGGACTCGGTGCGCTTCCACCCCCGGCACCGGGACGAGGCGCTGCACCGGGCCCTCGCCCCCGGCGGGGAGGTGCTGGTCGGGTACGTCGGGCGGCTCGCGCCCGAGAAGCGGGTCGACCTGCTGGCCGCCGCCTCCGCGCTGCCCGGGGTGCGGGTGGTGGTGGTCGGGGACGGCCCCTCGGCGCCCGGCCTCAGGGCCGCCATGCCCGGCGCGGTGTTCCTCGGGCGCCGCACCGGCGAGGAACTCGCGCGATGTTTCGCCACCCTCGACGTGTTCGTCCACACCGGCCCGCTGGAGACCTTCTGCCAGACCATCCAGGAGGCGATGGCCAGCGGCGTCCCCGTGATCGGCCCGGCCGCCGGCGGCCCGCTCGACCTGGTCTCCCACCACCGCACCGGACTGCTGGTGCCGCCCCGCGACGGCGCGGCGGTCGCCCGGGCCGTCGCCGAACTGGCCGCCGACCCGGCCCGGCGGGCCCGGTACGGGCAGGCCGGACGGGCCGAGGTGACCGCCCGGACCTGGGAGGCGGTCGGGGACCTGCTGCTGCGGCACTACGCCGAGGTGCTGGCGGAGCACCGGAGGGTGGGGGTGGCTCCTTCGGCGGCTCCGTCCGGGGTCGGGGCCGAGGTCGGGGTCGGGGCCGAGGTCGGGATCGGGGCCGGGACCGAGGTCGAGGTCGAGCCCCGGTCGCCGGGGGCGTCGGCCGGGACGGTGGTGCCGGTGCTGCCCGTACTGCCGGAGGAGTTGCCGGCATGACTGCGCCGCCCCGCGGCGGGCCGCTGACCATCGTGCGGCTCGCCAACTTCGTCACCCCGGTCTCCGGCGGCCTGCGCACCGCGCTGCGCCACCTGGGCGCCGGGTACCGGGCTGCCGGACACCGGCCCGTCCTGATCGTGCCCGGCGAACGGCGCACCGAGGAGGACACCGAGCAGGGTCTGGTGATCACCCTGCCCGGCCCGGTGCTGCCGGCCAGCGGCGGGTACCGGCTGCTCGCCGACCGACGGGCGGTCGCCGCCGAACTGACCCGGCTCGGCCCCGACCGGCTGGAGGTCTCCGACCGCACCACCCTGCGCTGGACCGGCGCCTGGGCCCGTCGGCACGGGGTCCGCTCGGTGATGGTCTCGCACGAGAGCGCCAGCGGAGTGCTGCGGACCTGGGGCCTGCCCGGCCCGCTCGCCGCCGCGGCCGCCGACCGGCTCAACGCGGCCACCGCCCGCGGCTACGACTCGGTGCTCTGCACCACCGACTGGGCGGCGGCCGAGTTCCGCCGGATCGGCGTGCCCAACCTGGTCCGGGCCCCGCTCGGGGTCGACCTGGCGGCGATGCGCCCGCTGCCCACGGCCGTACGGGCGTTGGAACGGGCCCGGTACGCGGCGCCCGGGGACGTCCTGCTGGTGCTCTGTTCCCGGCTCTCCGCCGAGAAGCGGCCCGAACGCGCCGTCGAGGCACTGGCCCGGCTGCGGGCGCGGGGGCTCCCCGCCGTCCTGGTGGTGGCCGGGACCGGACCGCTGCGGTCCCGGCTCGCCGCCCGGGCCGCCCGGCTGCGGCTGCCCGTACGCTTCCTCGGACACCTGAACGGGCGGGCGGAGCTGGCCGCACTGCTGGGCAGCGCGGACGTGGTGCTGGCCCCCGGACCGGTGGAGACCTTCGGACTGGCCGCCCTGGAGGCACTGGCCTGCGGCACCCCCGTCGCGGTCAGCCGCTCCTCCGCGCTGCCCGGCCTGATCGGGCCCGCCGGGATCGCCGCCGCCGACACCGGGGCCGGATTCGCCGCCGCCGTCACGGAGTTGCTCCGCCGACCGGAACCGGCCCGGCGGGCCGCCGCCCGGGCCCAGGCCGAACGGTACGGCTGGTCGGCGGCGGTGGCCGCCTTCCTGGCCGCGCACGGGGCCCGGACCGCCGATGCCACCGGGAGGAGTGGGGATGAGCGTGCTCGACGCGGGGCCTGACCGGACCGCCGACGACCAGCCCACCGCGGGCGAACTGCTGCGCTTCGTCGCGCTCGGCGACTCGCTCACGGAGGGCGTCGGGGACCAGGTCGGCGAACGGTGGCGCGGCTGGGCCGCCGTCCTCGCCCGGTCACTGGCCCCCGAGGGCCAGGACGTCGAATTCGCCAACCTGGCGTACAGCGGCGCACTGACCGCAGATCTGACGACTCGTCAACTCCCGGCGGCACTCGCCCTTCGGCCCCAGCTGGCGGCGGTCCTGGTCGGCGGCAACGACACCCTGCGGGCCGGCTTCGACATCCGCCGCACCACCCGGGAACTCGACGCCACCCTCGGCGAACTCTCCGGCCACGGCGCCGTCCTGCTCACCGCCTGCCTGCCCGACCCCGGCACCCTCCTCCGGCTCCCCGCCCCGCTCGCCCGACCACTGGCCCGACGGATGCGCGCCGTCAACACCGTCGTCCACGCCCTCACCACCCGGCACCGGGCCGTCCACCTGCACATCGCCGAACTGCCCTGGTGCGAGCAGCGCGGCCTGCTCAGCGTCGACCGCCTCCACCCCAGTGCCGAAGGACACCACCTGATCGCCCGCCGCTTCCACGAACTGCTCGCCACCCAGGGCCACCCCCTCGGCCCGCCACCCGCTGCCGAACCCGTCGAACCGCCGCCCGGCCTCGCCGCCGACCTGTGGTGGATGGCCACCCGCGGCACCCGCTGGCTCGCCGCCCGCAGCACCGACCTCCTACCGGGCCTGCTCGCCCTCGCGGCCGTCGAAGGCGCCGCCCGCCTCCGCGGATCGAGCGCCCGCCACGACGAACAGATGGCCCGAGCGGCCGCCCAGGCCCTGGCCTCCCTGGGGTGACGGCCCGCCGGGCGGGGCCGGGAGGGCAGGTCGGGCGGCGGTGCGGGGGCGTGTCCCTTCCGGGTGGTGGTCGGGGTGGGCGGGAACCATCGGGTGCGTGGGGATGTCGTCCCCCGGGAGATGAGCGGGTGGAAGGAGTCGGGGTGGAGGCGTCGGGTGCGGCGGGACGAGAGATGATGGCGGCCGCCGGGGTGCTGTTCCCGGACGGGCGGGGGCGGGTGCTGGTGGTGCGGCTGCCGTACGACCGGAAGCATCCGGTGGCGATCCCGGGTGGCGGGTGGGAGCCCGGCGACCGGTCGCCGCGGGAGACGGCGTTGCGGGAGATCGCCGAGGAGCTGGGGTTCACGCCCCGGCTGGGAGCGTTGGCGTGCGTCGACTGGGCGATGTCCCCGAGCCGACCGCCGATCGTGGCCTACCTGTACTGGGCCGAGGCGTTGACGCCGGAGCAGGTGTCGGCGATCCGGCCGGACGCGGCGGAGGTCGGCGGCTGGGTCTGGCTGACGGCGGAGGAGGCCGGGCACGCCCTGCCGCCGCGGCTGTCCCGCCGGGTGGCGGCCTGTCTGCGGGCGCCGCGGGAGGCCGGGCCCCTGGAGCTGGAGGACAGCCGGCCGGTGGGGCACACCCTGGGGGCGCTGCCCGCCGAGGGGCCCGTGCCGGAGTACACCGGCCTGGCCGCCGCGCCGGGGCTGGGGTCGGGGCCGGGGTCGGGGTCGGGGTCAGCTGCGGGGCAGCCGTCGGAGGCGCCGGAGCCGCTGGAGCCGCCGATGGACCGGGACACCTACTACGCCACCCGGCCGCGGATCCGGGCGAAGGCGCGGGCCCTCTTCACGGACGGTGACGGCCGGGTGCTGCTGGTGCGGCTGCGGCCGTGGGACGGGCCGCGCGGGCGGGTGCCGTACTGGACACTGCCGGGCGGCGGGGTGGAGGCGGACCGCGAGACGCCCCGCACGGCGGCGGGGCGGGAGATCCGCGAGGAACTGGGCTGGGAGGTCGAGCCCGGGCGGCTGCTGGCGTTGGACTGGCTGCCGGGGGCGGCGGCCGATCCCGGGGCCGGTCCCGCGACCGAACCTGCGACCGGTCAGGACACCGCCGTGCTGGTGTACGTCTACGACGGCGGCGCGGTGACGGAGGAGTCGCTCGGCACGATCGTCCTCCAGGAGCAGGAACTGGTGGAGTGGCGGCTGTGCGACCCGGCCGAGGCGCGGACGCTGCTCTCCGGACCGTCCTGGGACCGGGTGGCCGCGGCCCTCGCGGCCCGGGAACGGGCGGGCGGACCGGTCGAGCTGGTACGCGGACGGCCGGTCGGTCCCGTGGTTGGGAACGCCTCGGCCGGTGAAGACTGGGAGCATGCAGAACACGATCACTGAGGTGCTGGCCGGCCGGACGGTCGAGGCGGTCAGCGGAGGCGACCGGCTGGACCTGCGGCTCGACGGGCCGGTGACCGTACGGGTGGTGCACGAGTTCCGCTTCGCGGCGCCGTCCTTCACCACGCCGGAGGAGGTCGGGCACTTCTTCCCCGCGCTCACCTTCCGGCCGACGCCCGCCCTGCTGGCCCTGGTCGGCCGGACCGTCGGCACCGCCCGGATCACCCTGGCCGGCGGCCTGGAGCTGGGTTTCACGGAGGGCGGTGAGCTGTCCGTCCCGCCGCACGCGGTGCTCGCGCCGTGGAGCGTGCTGAGCGCCGAGGGGGCGGTCTGCGCGGGGCTGGCCGGCGGGGAGGTCCAGTGGGCACCGCCGGACGGGGCACCGCCGGACGGGGCACGGCTGGACGGGGCCGGGCCCGGCGGGGCGGGGCCCGGCGGGGCGTGAGCCGCCGCCGGGGCCGTGCCGGTGCCCGGTCAGACCTCCAGGTCGGCCTCGATCTTGACCAGCTGGTGGCGGGCCATCGCCAGGTTGGCGCGGCCCTTGTCCAGTGCCAGGTAGAGGAACAGGCCCTTGCCGGTGCGGCCGGTGAGCGGGCGGATCAGGTGGTACTGGGTGCTCAGCGTGATGAGGATGTCCTCGATGCCGTCCTGGAGGCCGAGCATGTCCATGGTGCGCATCTTGGCGCGCATCACGTCGGTGTTCCCGGCCGCGGCGACGTTGAGGTCGAGGCCGCCGGGGCCGTCGAGGGTGGCGAGCGCCATGCCGCTGTTGTAGTCCACCAGGGCCGCGCCGATGGCGCCCTCGATGACGGTCATGGCCTGCTTGAGCGCGCCGGCTGCGTCGGTCATTCTGATCAACTCCTGTGGGTCGGTTGGTCGGTGGGTCGGTAAGTCGACAGGTTGGTCGGTGGGTGGGTCAGTGGGTCGGTGGGTCGGTACGGGGGCGGCTCGGTACGGGGGCGGGCGGGGCGTTCGGTCCCGGGACGGGTCAGAGCACGTCGCGCGGGTCCTTCGGCACCAGGGCGTCGTTGAGCAGTTCGGCGATGTGCCGGGCACTGCGGCGGCCCTCCAGGTGGAGCCGGCCGACGTTGACGTCCGGGAGCGCCAGCAGGGTCAGCACACAGCTGCCGCCGGCCGCGTAGGTGGCGACGTAGCCGTGCTCACCGCGCACCACGGACTCGCGGAACTCCCCCTGCCCGGTGGTGTCGGCGAGCCGCTGGGCGAGCGAGAGCGAGGCCGCCGTCATGGCGGCCAGGCCCGAGGGTTCGGTCCCGTGGGTGTCGTGCGCGACCAACAGGCCGTCCACGCTGGCCACCAGCCCGCCCGCGAGGTGCGGGACGCGACGTTTGACGGCGCGGAGTTCGGCGAGCAGCTCGGTCTCCAAGGCGATCAGTTGTCTCCTTCCGACACGCTGCTTGAGTGCCCGCCTCATGGCCGGTACCGCGGGGTCGCGGGCGGGGAGTGACTCAAAGTCGGGCCTCCAGAAGGTCTCGGACCCGGGTCAGCAGCGCGATGTCCGGGTCGGGGACGGTCAGCGGGTGGGCCGCTGCCGTGGTGGTCGGTCGGTCGGAGCGCGTGGGGGCGGGGGCTACAGGGACTGCGGGGCTGGTCGTTGCTGCGGAGCCGGTCGTTGCCGCGGGGCCGGTGCTCGGGAGGCCCCGGAGGGTGGCTCCGGGGACCCTGCGGTGCAGGCCGCTGCCAGGCCGGGAGGGAGCGGCGGCCGAGAGGACGGGGTCGGCGACCGGGCGGACGGGGTCGGCAGCCGGGCGGACGGGGTCGGCAGCCGGGCGGGAGGGTGCGGCGGCCGGCGCGGCGTGCCGGGGGGTGTCGAGCAGTCCGGCGGCGGCCAGGCGGCGGATGTCCGCCGTCACGCCGAAGCCGGAGCGGCCGAGCAGCCGGGCCAGGTCCGCCGGGGTTCTTCGGCCGTCGGCGTGGTCCAGCAGTTCGCGCCGCCGACGGCCGGGCGGGCGGTGGGAGGGCGATCGACTGTGCTCGACCGGCCGGACCGGCGCGGTGTCGAGCTGCGGCCAGGGCCAGATCCGGTCGAGGAGTCGGTGCCGGCGCTCGACCTCGCGACCGAGCCGCGCCGGGTCGACCGGCGTCACCGTGCCGAGCCAGTGCCGGGCCTCGGACTCGAACCGCCAGGTGCCGCCGGCCCGGTCGGCGAGCACGAAGTAGGCGGCGTCGAACAGCGTTCCCAGGTGGCCGAGTTCGAGTTCGCCGCGGGTGAGCAGCTGCCGGTCGACCAGTGCCTCGCCGACCCGCCCCTGCGGGCCGTGGCGGTGCAGGAGGTCGGCCCACTCCTCGGGGGTGAGCCGACCGCAGCCGGTGAGCAGGTCGGCCAGGCCGGGCGCACGGGGGGACTCCGCGGCGGCGACCTGACCGTCGACCAACCACAGGATGCCGAGCGGGCCGTGCAGGGCCCCGGTGGCGCGGCGGGCGGCGAGCAGGGCGACGGCCTCGCCCGGGGTCCTCGGCGCGGCGGGTTGGACGTGGTGGTCGGCGGCCTCCACCAGGGGCGTGTACGGGGCGGCCACGCGATCGGCTGGCCGGAATGCGACGGTCGGTGCGGGCCTCGTGTTCACCCCAGCACCAGTTCCTCGGCGAGGGCCTGGAGACGGAACCGGGCCGCGGCGAGGTTGCCCGACTCGCGGTCGAGCCAGAGGTGCAGGACGAGCCGGCTGTCGAAGACGGTGTCGATGAAGCGGATCAGGTGGTAACTGCGGCCCGCAGTGACGATGATGTCCTCCAACGGGGAGCGCCGGTCCTCCGCCGCGGTGAAGGTCTGGCTCTCAACGGCCGCGCGCACCAAGTCGGTTGCCTCGGCGGCAGCGGTCTCGTGTTCGCCGACCGGGCTTTCGCCCAGGCTCCCGAGGGCGAGTCCGCTGCTCCAGTCGACCAGGCTCGCCGAGCGGGCTCCGGCGATCGCCATCGCTCCGGAGAGACATTCGTCGATACCCGGCACACCGGCTCCTTCGAGGGGGTCTGGGGGTGGCCGGGCGCAGCGCAGATCCGGCCGGATCGCCACCAGCAGTGGCAGGTTCGACACGGAAGGCTACTGCCGGTTTCCGTATGACGAACATTCCAATGGCATATTCACACCAGCTACGGCGACTTCCGGCCAAGGTGCGACGATCCACCGGCTCGACCGGAGCGGCAAAACTGCTGGCCGCCCGGCCGCCGCAGACCGTCACTCGTCGGCCACCTGGTACGGGACCTTGGCCGATACCGGATCGCCGCCCGGAGTTTCGCCAGCGAAAGTGCGATAAGAGGACTCGGCGCACACCAGGGCCGAGGACGGTGCACAGCCGGACATGACGAAGGGGCCCGTTCCCTTGACGGAACGAGCCCCTTCGGATGGAGCGCCAGGCCCGGATCGCACGGACTCTTCCTACTGAAAGTAGGACGTGCTCTGGTAGCACCGCTGACGCATGTTCAAGGGTTCCGGGATCTCCGTTTCGGAAGATCATTTCCCCTCGACGAGAAGAACAGTAGCAGGCCATCGGGCCTGGTCAGAAATCCGCCGGGACGGCCGGGGAGCGGTGGAGTGGGCGGTCGCGCGGGCTGCGGAACGGGCGGCGCGGCAGGCGGCGGGCCGCAGCCGGTCAGAGCAGGCCGACGGCCTCGGCGAGCAGTCGGTACGAGTCGAGCAGGGCCGTCCGGTCGTAGGTACTGGTGGCGATCAGGACCTCGTCCGCACCGGTGCGTGCCACCAGGGCGGACAGCTCGGCGGCCGCCTGCTCCGGGGTGCCCGCGATGTGGCCCTTGAGCGACTGCTCGAAGGCCGCCCGTTCGCGCGGGCTCATCGTGCGCGCCCGGATCTCGGCGGCCGGGGCCAGCGGCGGGAACTCCCCGTGGGTGCGGGAGTAGGCGCCGGCCCAGGCCTCCGGGAGGAGGAGGTCATGGGCCCGCTCCTCGGTCTCGGCCACCGCGACCGTGCCCGAGACCACCACGTACGGTTCGGCGGCCTGCGCGGAGGGGCGGAAGCGGCTGCGGTAGCCGTCGAGCGCGGCGAGCATCCGCTCCTCCCCACGTGCGGCGGCGATGACCAGCGGCAGCCCGGCCTCGGCGGCCAGCTCGGCGCCCGCGCCGGTGGCCAGCACGAAGGCCGGCACGTGCAGGCCCTCGGCCGGGCGGGCGTGGACGCCGCGGTGCACCTGCTGGGAGCCGTCGAAGTACCCGAGCAGCTCGGTCAGCTGGCCGCCGAAGTCGTCGGCCGCGTCCTTCTCGCGCCCGAGTGCCCGCCGGACGCCGTCGGTGAAGCCCACCGAGCGGCCGAGCCCCATGTCGATCCGGCCCGGGAACAGCGCCGCCAGCACCCCGAACTGCTCGGCCACCACCATGGGCCGGTGGTTGGGCAGCATCACCCCGCCGGTGCCGACCCGGATCCGGCTGGTGGCCGCCGCGACCGCCGCGGCGAGGACCGTGGGCGCCGACCCGGCCACCCCGGGCACGCCGTGGTGCTCGGAGACCCAGAAGCGGTGGTAGCCCAGCCGCTCGATCTCACGCGCGAAGGCCACGGTGTCGCGCAGCGCCTGCGCCGGCTCTTCGCCCTGCCTGGTCCGGGAGCGGTCGAGGACGGAGAGCCTGGTCGCGGGCGTAGCGCTGGTCACGTGGGTGGACAACACCCACCCGCCGTACGGGCATTCCCCGCCGGTACGCCCGGGCGCGCCGTCACCGCCGTCACCGGCCCTCGGGCCCTGGCCCGGCCCCGGCCGCGCCGGAGGCCCCGGGTATTCGGCCCGTACGCGTGCCCGCGGCCTTGCGGCGGCCCCAGGGCTTGTACACCGAGAGGATCACGTTGAACAGGTAGAGCGCCAGGGCCACCGCCGGGACGATCACCGTGTTGTAGCGGACGAAGCCGAGGTCCGCCACCGGGATGGGGCCGGTCGGGTGGGCGTCCGCCACCCGGACCGCGTCGTGCAGCCGGGCGGTGAGGGCGAAGACCGAGGCCGCCATCGCACCGAGCGTCAGCCAGAACTTGGTACTCACCCAGTAGTACCGGAACAGGCCCCAGGACGTGCCGAGCCCCAGCGCCACCCCGCTCAGGAAGGTGAGCAGGCTCAGCGGCAGGATGAGCGCGTCGCCGAGCAGGCCCATCGCCCGGTAGGCCGTTCTCAGCCGGTCGGCGTCGTCGGTGGTGAGGGCCGTCACCGCCAGGGTGAGCAGGCAGAGCATCAGGGCCAGCCAGCTCACCGAGGCGACGACGTGCAGCACCACCAGGCGTTTGCGCGCTCCCGGCGACAGTCGGCGGTCGGCGGACCGCCGCCCCGCGCCGGGGGCCGCGACGGCTTCGGTGGACGGGCGCACAGGTACCTCCTTCGAGTCGGGGTCACGAGGACGCGCCCAGACTCCCCCGTCCGCCCCTCATCGGGCATCTGACGGCGGAAGTAACCTCGGCTACTCCCCGGCGAGTACGTCCCCGGCCGTCGCCGCGACCGACCGACTCCCCGGGGAGTACCCACACCGACCCGCGGCCCCGCAGCGCCCCGCCCGTCGGCCCGTCAGTCCGTCAGTCCGTCAGTCCGTCACCGCGAACCCCCGCGCCGCCCCCAGCCGGTGCAGCGAGTCCCGCCCCGGGATCCCGTCCGCGGCACCCGCCGAGTACCCGCAGCGCCGCTGCCAGCCCGCGTACGCCGTCACCGTGAGGCTGCCGTAGGACCCGTCCACCCAGCGCTGTTCGAGCAACCCCTCGTCCGCCAGCGCCTGTTCGACGATCGCCACCTCGGCCCCGTACGTCCGGTGCCCCTGCTCCGCCCCCGGGTCGCTGCGCGCCGCCGCGACGACGTGGGCGAGCGAGACGGTGCGCGGGCCGGGCAGGTAGCCGAGCAGCCGGCGCAGCGAGGCCTCGCCCGGGACGCCGTCCGCCGCCGGCCCGGAGTACCCCAGGCTCGCCTGGTAGTCCGCGTAGTTCTCGGTGTCGGCGTCCGTCCAGGTCGGTCCGGGCCCGGAGTGGTAGTGGGTGCCGAAGCCGGCCGTGACCAACGCCCGTCCGACGGTGGTCACCTGGTAGCCCTGGGCGCCGTAGCCGTACGCCAGGCCGTTGACGGTGACCTGGTAGCGGGCGGGGGTCGGGTCGGCGGGCGGGGCGGGGTGCTGCTGGGAGGGCGGGCCGGTGGGCGAGCCGGGGCCCGCGGTGAAGGCGGGCCAGGAACCGGGGTCGACGTGGTCGTTGTACGGCACGTGGGCGTGCGCGTACCAGCCGCCCGCGGTCTCCCAGACCCGCTCGTCGCGGTGCTCGGTGAAGTCGGTCGGCCGCCCCATCGGCCAGGCGTCGGGCACCCCCCAGGAGGTGATCCAGGCGTGGATCCGGTCCCAGCCCGCGCACGGGGTGTCGACCAGCCGCGGGTAGACGGTGCCCTGGTGGCGGCAGTAGGGGAAGAACACCGCCTCGATCTGGATCACCACCAGCCCGGCCCGGTTGGTGCGGGTGGGGCTCTGGGCCGGGCTGAGCAGGCTCTTGGAGCGGGAGTCGGCGGGGAACAGCTGCGCCGTGCGGCCGCTGAACGGGTCCCAGACCAGGTGCGGGGCGTCGCCGGCGCCGGCGCCGGTGAAGTACCCGACGAGGTCCTCGTAGGTGCACCAGTCCTGCGGCGCGGCGGCGGTGGCGTTGCGGTCCCAGGTGATGTGGGCGATGGCCTTCGGGGGGTACTGGTGGTCGGTCGGCGCGTGGTCGCCGAGGTCGTGGATCTCGGCACCGGGCAGCCACGGTTCGGGCATGCTGGCTCCTCCGAACGGCGTAATGACGTCGTTGCCGGTATCGGCAGGTCCGGGTCGCGGATTGACCCCGGCGGCGGGATCGGCGGGGTTGAACCGCCCGGGGCCGCACGGCCGTTCGGATCAACGAGGGGAATTCGTCCTCACGTGCGGAACCGGCGGCGACAGGGCGCGCCGCCGGTTCCGTGCTCCGCCCTGTCCGGAAGCGGGTCCGGGCTCGGTCCGCACGGCCCCCGGACGACCCCGAAGGCCCTCCGAGGGCCCTCCGGAGCCACCGGGCGGGGGCGCATTCCACCCCGCCGCAGCCCCGCTGTCAATCGTTGACTTGGGAAGTGGTCTAGTCCACGGTGGTGCGCTCGAAGCCCTCACGGCGCCACCGCCGCAACCGTTCTGACGAACCGACGGAGAACCACCGCCATGCAGAGAGTCTGCCTCGCCCTGCCCACCATGCGTTCCTGCCCCGAGACCATCGCGGAACTCGCCGAGGAGGCGGCCTACGCCGTCGCGACCTTCGGCGTCGAGGTGCACCTGCTCATCCTCGACACCACCGGCGCCGCCGCCTTCGCGCAGAACGCGGACGCCGTGGCCGCGCTGGAGCCGACCCCCGGCGTGGCCGTCCACCACCTGGGCGAGGCGCGGCAGCGGGAGTTCCTGCGCCGGGTGGCCGAGCGCTCCGGCGCCGCCGACCCCGGCCTGCTGCTCGACCTGATGCTCCCGCCGGCCGTCGCGTACGGCTCCTGCGTCAACCGGCTCTTCCTCTGCGCGGCCGCCCTCGGCTGCACCTCGGCGCACCTGCGCAACGACGACGCCGACTTCCAGGTCGTCGACGGCCGGAAGGTCTTCCCGATCCACCACGAGCTGCTCTCGATCGGCCGGCCGGCCGGCGAGGCGGTGGCCGGGGTGACCCGCTCCGAGCTCGACCCGGCCGACGCGGACAAGCCGGTGATGCTGGTCAGCGGCTCCTTCATCGGCGAACTCAACGTGGACATCAGCGAGATCCACGAGCTGGACCCGGCCGTCTACCGCGAGATCGTCCGCCTCTGGACCCCGCCGGTCTGGCCGGAGGAGGACCGGGACGCGATGGTCGACGTCTCGTTCAAGGGCGCCGGCTCCGAGCCGTTCACCGCCGACGAGTCCGTCCTCGGCGTCCCCGACATCTGGGACGTCTACATGTGCAACATCGCCCTGGACCACCGGGCCTACGAGGTGCTGCCGCTGCTGCCCTCGATCGAGACCATCGGCAGCGACTACGCCCTGCTGCACGCCCTGGTCCACTCCCGGCTGCCCGGCGTCGTCCACAACCGGCACATCGTCAACTACTACACGCCCGAGCGCCGCATCGGCGCCGGCTTCGTCAACTACCAGCTGCGGTTCGTCAAGTTCCTGCTCTCGATGCTGTACCTGTACCCGGTCTACGGCGGCATGATCGACCTGGGTAGCGGGCTGCTGGACGAGCGGCACGGGCTGAAGGTCGAGCCGATCGTCGACCTGGTGCGCGGCAGCGTCGACTGGGACCAGGCCGGGAACGAGCACTGCCTGGACGTCCTGGACCGCTCCTACCGCAAGCTCGGCGGCAAGTACACCGAGCTCGCGGACGTGGTGGCCGAGCGGCGCGGACAGCTCCTGGACGAGGCCCGGCAGGACGCCGAACGCTGGGCGGTGCTGGTCGAGGCCTGGGCCGCGATGGTGTCCGCCGCCCGCGCCCACGGACTGGACGCCGGTCCCGAAGGTGCGGAAGGCCCGGAAGGCCCGGACGCCGGTGCGGAGGGGGCGACCCGGTGAGCGAGGACCTCCGGATCCGGCGGCTGGCCGACGGGGACTGGGACGCCGTGGTCGCGCTCGAACACGACGCCTACGCCGCCGACGGCCTGTCCGAGGGCCGGGAGGCGCTGCAGTCCCGGGCCCGCAGCTCACCGGACACCTGCTACGTGCTGGAGCAGCAGGGCGTCGTCCGCGGCTACCTGCTGAGCCTGCCGTACCCGCCGCTGCGCTGCCCGGACCTCACCCGGCCGGAGGAGACGGCGTACACCTCGGCCAACCTGCACGTGCACGACCTGGTGATCGCCGAGGACCTGCGCGGCCGGGAGGTCGCCCTGGGGTTCATGCGGCACTTCCGCGAGCGGGCCGAGGAGTCGGGCTTCGAACGGATCTCGATGGTCGCGGTGCGCGGCGCGGACATCCTGCTGCGGCTGCTCGGCTACCGGGCGCACCGCGAGGTCACGGTGCCGGAGTACTACGGGCGGCGGGCCGTCTACATGTCGGCGCCCGTGCGCTGACCCGGGCCGACGCGCCCCGGCGGGCGGACGACGGCAACCGGTCGGACGACGGCAACCGGTCGGGCCCGCACGGAAATCGGCGGCGGGCCCGACCGGGCGGCGGGCAGAATGCGCGGATGCCCACCCTGCTGTACGCCGTCGCCCGCAACCCCGCCCTGCCGCCCGAGCTGCTCGGGCAGCTGATCGACCGACTCCCCGCCGCGGACGAGGAGTTGGCGTGCGCACTCGCGGAACGGCCGGACCTCGACCCGGGGCAGGTCCGGCTGCTGGCCGAACGCTTCGAGGACGCCGCCGTACGGCTCGCCGAGCGCGGCCTGTTGCCCGTCGGGGACGTCGACCCGCTCGCCCGGCCGCGGGTCGCGCTCGTCCTGCTGGACGAAGGACGCGGGGACCCGGCCTGGGCCCGGCTTTTCGCCCGCGACCCGGACGAGCTGGTGCGGGAACGGCTCGCCTCCGCGGTCGGGCTCCCGGACGAGGTCGCGGACCTGCTCGCGGTGGACGAGTCCGACGACGTGGTGGCCGTTCTCGGACACTGCACCGGGCGCCCGGACCTGCTGGCACGGCTGGCCGCGCACCCGGCGGCGCAGGTCCGACGCGCGGCCGCGGCCAACGAGGCCACGCCCGCGGAACTGCTCACGGCCCTGCTGGACGATCCCGAGGTGATGGTCCGCGAACGGGCGGCGGCCCATCCGACCACCCCGGGGTCGGCCGCCGCCCGCCTGGTGGGTGACCACATGATGATCCGGCAGGCGCTCGCCACCCACCCCGGGCTGCCCGCCGAGGCGTACCGCCGGCTGGCCGGGGACGAGATCCCCTGGGTCCGCTCCAACCTGGCCCGGAACCCGGGGATCGACGCGGCACTGATGAGCCGGCTCGCCGAGGACGACGGCTACGACGTCCGGCGCTCGCTCGCCCACAACCCCGCCATCCCGTTCGACCTCCTCGCCCGGCTCGCGGCCGCCGTCCGGATCGGCTCGACCCTGCTTCCCCGGATCGCCGCCGCCACTCCGGCCGAACTCCGCGCCCTCGCCGCCGTACCCGAACCCAGGGTCCGCGTGCTGGTCGCCGAGCACCGGGCCCTGCCGACGGACCTCCGGGACCGGCTCGCCGCGGACCCGGACGCGAGCGTGGTCAAGTCGGTGGCCCCGCATCCGGGCCTCAGCGGTGCCCAACTGGCCACCGTGCTGGACCGGTTCGGCACGAAGGTGGCCACCGCCGTGACCAGGAACCCGGGTACCACCACCGCACTGCTCGACCGCATCGCCACCACCCCGCCCACCCCCGTCAAGGCCCTGCGGACCCTCGCCGCCCACCCGAACGCCTCCCCCGCCGCGCTGACCGCCTGCCTGGCCTCCGCGGACCACCGCACCGCCGAGGCCGCGGCCGCCAACCCGGCGCTGCCGGTAGCGGTGATGGCGGAGCTGGCCACCCGGTGACGGACCGGACCGGCGACGGACCGGACCGGCGACCGACGGGACCGGCGACGGACGGGACCGGTGGGCCGCCGGGTCTCCGCCAGGTCCGCGCGCGGTTGCAGTTGCGTCTCCGTTCAACCGGAGGGGGGTGCGCCCCGGCGGCCGGTCCGGGAGCCTGGGGGCAACGACTCGTACGGCGGGGGGAGTTGCCATGGGGGACGGCCGCGGGCTGGTGGCGGGTGTGGTGGGGGCGCTGGTGCGACTGGCCCGGGGCACGCCCGGCGGGCGGGGGCGGGCGGTGGCCGAGGTGGTCCGGGCCCGGTTGCGGCTGACGCCCGAGGGGGCCCGGGCGCTGTCGGCGATCGAGGCGGACCCGGACGATCCGGCGGCGCGGGCCGAACTGGCCGCGGCCGTCGCCCGGCTGCTCGCCACCGACCAGGGGTTCGCGCAGTACCTGACCACCACCGACCTCGGCGGGACGGCCGATCCAAACACCGTCCAGCTGCGGACGGACGCGAGCCCCAGCACGGTCCAACTGCGGACCGGCCCGAGCACCGTCCAGCTGCGCACCGGGGGGCCGGACGCGGAACCGGAGCCTCGCACCGTCCGGCCGGGGGCGGACCCGGACGCCCCGGCCGGCGGCTCGAGCACCGTCCAGCTGAGGGTCGACCCGGCGGCCGCCGGCGCCGCCCGGGCCCTGGCGGCCCGGCGCGGCAACGTCGCCGTCCTCACCGTCCTGGCCCTGGTCCTGATCGCCGCGCTGGTCGCACTCGGGATCAACCTCGGCTCGCGCCCGCTGCTGCAACCCACCGGGCCCGACTTCGCCCACGCCGCCCGGACCATCCGCGATCCCGCGCGGGTGCAGGGCGTGCTGCCGGACGCCGCCGCGATGCCGGGCGGCTGGCAGCAGCAGGGGGCGCCGCGTTCGGGGACGGGCAGCGGGCCGGGCGCGCCCTGTCTGCTCCCGGGCGCCTGCGACCAGCAACTCGCCTATGCGACGGTGTCGTTCAGTGCCGCGCCGCTGCCGTCCGTGCAGTTCACCGTGGTCACCTTCAGCTCCGCCGAGGCGGCCGGCCGGGCCTTCGACACCCGGCTCGACCTCCTCGACGCCCGGGGCGACGCGGCCCCGGCGGCCGTCCAGACGGTCGGCGACCGGAGCGCCGCCCGCACCCGGGGCGACTCGACGGCGGAGACGGTGGTCCGGGTCGACTCGACGCTGCTCTACGTGCACTACGCCGGGCCGGGGGCCGCGGTGGCACTGCCCGGGCTCACCCCGTTCGCCCGGATGCTCGCCGAGCGCGCCCGGCAGGCCGAGGACGGCCGGACCCCGGACGCCGTCTTCCACGCCACCGGGGGCTGAACGCCGACGCTCCCCGGCCGCCCCGGCAAGCCCGGCCACCCGGCAAACCCGGCAAACCCGGCAAACCCGGCCGCCCAACGAGGCACAGCCACCCCGGGAACCCCACCCGCACCGCAGCTCCCCTGCGCCCCGCAGGCCCCACCGGCCGGCGGGGCGTTCCGCTCGCCCCGCCCCGCCCCTGACCTGCGCCGACCGCCCCCGTCGCCCGAATGCATGTATCGCTCTCTTGACTGGCGTCACGAGCGCGCCATACTGGCTTCACTCCCGCTCGCCCGACGAGGTGCCGCCCATGGAGCTCTCCCCCTCGGCGCACATGGACACGTTCTGCCGAGACCATCTCCCGCCCTTCGACCAGTGGCCAGAACTCCTCTTCGAACTCCCGGAGTTGGCCTACCCCGACCGACTGAACTGCGCGTCCGCCCTGCTCGACGACACCATCGCCCGCCTGGGCCCCGACCGCCGCTGCCTGCTCACCCCCACCACCCGGTGGAGCTACGGCGAACTGCGCGACCACGCCGACCGGACAGCCCGCCTGCTCACCGAGGAACTGGGCCTGGTCCCCGGCAACCGCGTCCTGCTGCGCGGCCCCAACACCCCCTGGCTGGCCGCCTGTTGGCTCGGGGTCCTGAAAGCCGGCGGGGTGGTCGTCACCACCGTGCCGCTGCTCCGGGCGGCCGAGCTGACCGAACTGGCCCGGATCGCCCGCCCCACCCTCGCCCTGTGCGACCACCGCTTCCGCACCGAGCTCGACCTCGCCGACGCCCCCGGGCTGCGGGTCCTCTCCTTCGGCGGCCCCGGCCCCGAGGACCTCACCGCCCGCAGTGCCACCCAGCGGCCCGGCTTCACCGCCGTACCGACCGCCGCCGACGACGTCGCGCTGATCGCCTTCACCTCCGGCACCACCGGCCGGCCCAAGGCCACCCTGCACTTCCACCGGGACGTGCTGGCCAACGCCGACACCTTCTCCCGCCACCTGCTCCGCCCCACCCCCGACGACCTCTTCACCGGCACCCCGCCGTTCGGCTTCACCTTCGGCCTCGGCGGCCTGCTGGTCTTCCCGCTGCGGGCCGGCGCCGCCAGCCTGCTGCTGGAGCGGGCCACCCCCGAACAGCTCGCCGAGGAGGTCGCCCGGCACGGGGTGAGCGTGCTGTTCACCGCGCCCACCGCCTACCGGGCGATCCTGGCCGCCGGGCTCGCCGACCGGCTGTCCGGCGTACGGCGCTGCGTGTCGGCCGGCGAGCCGCTGCCCGCCGCCGTGTGGGAGGCCTTCCACGCCGCCACCGGCCGACGGCTGATCGACGGGATCGGCGCCACCGAGCTGCTGCACGTGTTCATCTCGGCCGCCGACGACGACGCCCGGCCCGGCGCCACCGGCCGCCCCGTCCCCGGCTACCGGGCGGCGATACTCGACCGGCAGGGCAACCCGGTGCCGGACGGCCAACCCGGACTGCTCGCCGTCAAGGGCCCCACCGGCTGCCGCTACCTGGACGACGAGCGCCAGCGCGAGTACGTCCGCGGCGGCTGGAACCTCACCGGCGACACCTACCTCCGCGACCGGGACGGCTACTTCCGGTACCAGGCCCGCAACGACGACATGATCGTCTCGGCGGGGTACAACATCGCCGGCCCCGAGGTGGAACAGGCCCTGGCCGCCCACCCCGCGGTCGCCGACTGCGCCGTGGTGGCCGCGCCGGACGAACGGCGCGGCACGGTGGTCAAGGCGTACGTGGTGCTGACCGGGGGCACCCCGGCCGGCGCCGGGACCGTCAAGGAGCTCCAGGAGCACGTCAAACGCACCATCGCGCCGTACAAGTACCCGCGCGCCGTCGAGTTCGTCCCCGAGCTGCCGCGCACCGCGACCGGCAAGCTGCTCCGCGCCGAGCTGCGCAGAAGGGCCGCCGTGACACACCGATCCGAGCCGGAGCCCGCCCCGGCCGCCATCACCATCGAGCGCCGGGTCGAGTGGTCGGACACCGACGCCGCCGGGCACTACCACTTCTCCGCCGTCCAGCGCTGGGCCGAGGCCGCCGAGGCGGCGCTGCTGCGCCGGCTCGGCCTGGCCGAGCTGTTCGGACGGATCCCCCGGGTGCACTTCGAGGCCGACTACCGGGAGCGTCTCTGGTTCGGGGACGTGGTCCGCACCGAGCTGCGGGTCGTCCGGGTCGGCGGCTCCTCGCTGCACTACGCATTCGAGGTGCACGGCCCGCAGGGGCTGGCCGCCAGCGGCCGGATGTCGGTGGTGCACGCCGCGCCGCGGGTCAAGGGCGCCGAGCCCTGGCCCGACCCGGTCCGCCGGGCGCTCACCGAGGCCGGTCCGCAGCAGCCCGAGGTGGTCGCGTGACGGGCGGGCCGCAGCAGTCGACGGCCGGACAGCAGACGGGCGGGCAGCGGCCGACGGGCGGGCCGCAGCAGCCGACGCCCGGCGGGCCGCGCCGCATCGCGGTGATCGGCGCCGGCCCCGGCGGGCTCTACTTCGCCGCCCTGGCCAAGCAGTTGGACCCCGCCCGCGAGATCACCGTGTTCGAACGGGACGGCCGGGAGGACGCGTTCGGCTTCGGCGTGGTGTTCTCCGACGAGACCCTGGACGGCATCGCCCAGGCCGACCCGAAGGTCTTCGCCGCGATCAGCGCCGAGTTCGCCCGCTGGAGCGACATCGACATCCGCTACGCCGGCCAGGTCCGCACCAGCGGCGGGCACGGCTTCGCCGCCCTGGACCGCAACCGGCTGCGCGCCGTCCTCCAGGACCGCTGCGCCGAGCTGGCGGTGGACGTGCGCTACCGCACGCCCGCCCCGCCGGCCGACCGGCTCGCCGCCGAGTACGACCTGGTGGTGGCCGCCGACGGCATCCACTCCGGCACCCGGGCCGCCCGCCCGGAGGCGTTCCGCACCGAACTGGACGAGCGGCACTGCCGCTACATCTGGCTCGCCACCGACAAGGTCTTCGAGGCCTTCACCTTCATCGTCGAGGAGTTCGACTTCGGCACCGTGCAGGTGCACGCCTACCCGTACAGCGCCACCCGCTCGACCTTCATCGTCGAGATCGCCGCGGACGCCTGGCGCCGGGCGGGCTTCGAGGCCCTCGCCGCACGGGAGTTCGCGCGCGGCGAGAGCGACCTGGCGAGCGTGGAGCGCTGCGCGGAACTGCTCGCCGGGCACCTGGACGGCCACCGGCTGATCCCCAACGCCTCCCGCTGGATCCGCTTCACCACCGTCCGCAACGCCAGTTGGCGCCACGGCAACACCGTGCTGCTCGGCGACGCCGCGCACTCCGCGCACTTCTCGATCGGCTCGGGCACCAAGCTGGCCCTGGAGGACGCCCTCGCCCTGGCCGCCGCGCTGAGCGAACAGCCCACCCCGGACGGCGCGCTGGCCGCCTACGAGGCCGAGCGGCGGCCGGTGGTGGAGTCCACCCAGCGGGCCGCGCAGGCCAGCCTGGAGTGGTTCGAGACGGTGGGGCGCCGCACCGGGCGGGACCCGGACCGGTTCGCCTTCGACCTGCTCACCCGAAGCCGCCGGGTCACCTACGACAACCTGCGGGCCCGCGACCCGGAGTTCACCGCCGCCGTGGACGCCGCCACCGGCGGCTCCCCCGGGGTGCCGCCGATGTTCCGGCCGCTGAAACTCGGCGCCCTGGAGCTGCGCAACCGGATCGTGGTGCCCCCGCTGGCGACCTTCACCTCCCCCGACGGGCTGCCCAGCGCCTTCGACCGGGCCCAGCTGACCGCCCACGCGCTCGGCGGCGCCGGGCTGGTGATCGCCGGGATGACGGCGGTCAGCCCCGAGGGCCGGGCCACCGACCGCTGCCCCGGGCTGTGGACCGACCGCCAGGAGGGCGCCTGGGCGGAACTGCGGCGCGCCGTCGCGGCGGTGAGCGACACCCCGGTCGGCCTCCAGCTCACCCACGCCGGCCGCCGGGGCGCCACCGCCGCGCCCGGACCGGACGGCATCGGCCGCCCGCTCGTCGACGGCTGGCCGCTGCTCGCCCCCTCACCGCTGCCCTGGGACTCCGGCAGCGCCGTCCCGCACGAGGCGAACGACGTCCACCTGGCCGTCGTCACCGCCGACTTCGCGGCCGCCGCCGAACGCGCCGCCCGGGCCGGGTTCGACGTGCTGGAGCTCCAGTTCGGCCACGGCCACCTGCTCTCCGCCTTCCTCTCCCCGCTCACCAACCACCGCACCGACGGCTACGGCGGCCCGCTCGCCCACCGGCTGCGGCTGCCGGTCGAGGTGCTGTCCGCCGTCCGCGCCGTCTGGCCCGCCGGGCGGCCGCTGCTGGTCCGGATCTCGGCCGCCGACTGGGCCCCCGGCGGCACCACCGAGGACGAGGCGGTGGCGATCTGCCGGGCGCTGGGCGAGGCCGGGGCGGACGCGGTGGACGTCTCCACCGGCGAGGTGGTGGCGCACCAGCGGCCGCCGTACGGGCGCGGATTCCAGACGCCCTTCGCCGAACTGGTCCGCGCCGCCACCGGCCTGCCGACCGTCGCGGTCGGCGCGATCTCCGGCCACGACGACGCCAACTCCGTCCTGCTGGCGGGCCGCGCCGACCTGGTCGCGGTCGGCCGGGCCCAGTTGCACGACCCGTTCTGGACCCTGCACGCCGCCGCCGAGCAGGCGTACACCGGCCCGGGCGCCCCCTGGCCCGCGCCCTGGCTCGCCGGGCGCCGCAGGCCGCCGGGCCCGGGCGCCGACAAGGTCGCCCCGCGCCTGCACCTGCTGCGGGAGGCCGCCCCGCCCGTCCACCGCCGCTGGCGGCCGGCTCCGGACGGGCAGTGAGGAGGACGCATGGACCTGCCGCGCTTCACCGCCGCCGCCGTCCAGGCCGCCCCGGTCTACCTGGACCCGGCCGCCACCGTGGACAAGGCCGTCGCCCTGATCCGGGAGGCGGCCGGCCGCGGCGCCGAACTCGTGGTCTTCCCCGAGGTCTTCGTGCCCGGCTACCCGTACTGGAACTGGACGATGACCCCCGTGCAGGGCTCCCCCTGGTACGAACGGCTGTACCGCGCCGCGGTGGACGTCCCCGGACCGTACGTGGACGCCCTGTGCTCGGCCGCCCGGCAGGCCGGGGTGGTGCTGGTGATCGGCGTCAACGAGCGCGGCCGGCACAGCCTCGGGGTGCTGTACAACACCCTGCTGATCATCGGCTCGGACGGCGAACTCCTCGGCGTGCACCGCAAACTGGTACCCACCTGGGCCGAGAAGCTGACCTGGACCCAGGGCGACGGCAGCTCGTTGAAGGTGCACCGCACCGCCGTCGGCCCGCTCGGCGCCCTGGCCTGCGGGGAGAACACCAACACCCTGGCCCGCTTCACCCTGCTGGCCCAGGGCGAACTCGTCCACGCCGCCGCCTACATCGCCCTGCCGGTCGGCCCCGAGGACTACGACATGGCGGAGGCGATCGCGCTGCGCGCCGCCGCCCACTGCTTCGAGGGCAAGCTGTTCACCGTGGTCTCCTGCTCGACCGTGTCGCCCGAGATGGTCGACCTGATCGCCGGTGACGACCGCCGGCTGCGCAGCCAACTCGCGCGCCCGCACAGCGCGTTGTCCGGGATCTTCGGACCGGACGGCCGGGCGGTCACCGAACCGCTGGTCGACGAGGAGGGCATCGTCTACGCCGAGATCGACCTCGGCCGCTGCATCCAGCCCAAGCAGATGCACGACATCGTCGGCCACTACAACCGCTTCGACGTCTTCCGACTGCACGTGGACGACCGCCCGCTGCGGCCACTCACCTTCCCCGAGGAGGAGTCATGAGCACCGAAGGCACCTACGACGACGGCCGGATCGGCCGGGCCCGCGTCAACGACAGCCCCGAACTGCTCGCCTACTACGAGGAGTTGGGCAAGCACGAGGCCGGCGCCCTGTGGACGGTGGCGAACGAGATCGAACCCTGGTACCCGCAGCCGAAGTCCGTCCCGGTGCTCTGGCGCTACGCCGACCTGCGCCCGCTGGTCCGCAAGGCCCTCCCGCTGGTGAAGGCCGACGACGCGGGCCGCCGGGTGGTGATGCTGGTCAACCCCGGGCGCCGCGAACTCAGCGCCGCCGTCGGCCTGTTGTACACCGGCCTGCAGATCATGGGCCCCGGCGAGGCGATGACCGCGCACCGCCACCAGGCCTCCGCCCTGCGTTTCGTCCACGAGGGCACCGGTGCCTGGACGATCGTCGACGGCCAGAAGCTCCGGGTGGGCCCGCGCGACTTCGCGATCACCCCCAACAGCACCTGGCACGAGCACGGCAACGAGGCCGAGGACAACCCGGTGATCTGGCAGGACGGCCTGGACATCCCGCTGGTCAACACCCTGGACGCCAACTTCTACGAAGTCCACCCGGACCTCTACCAGCGCCCCGGCCCGGTCCCGAACTCCTCCCTGCTCAGCTACGGCGGCAACCTGCTCCCGTACGGCGTCGAGAAGTGGACCCGCCCGTACTCGCCGCTGCTCGGCTGGCCCTGGGAGCCCAGCTACCACGCGCTGTGCCGACTGGCCCGCGCCACCGAGGGATCCCCGTACGACGGCGTGATCATGGAGTACACCAACCCGGTCACCGGCGGCTCGGTGATGCCCACCATGGCCGCCCACCTCCAGCTGCTCCGCCCCGGCCAGGCCACCCGCGCCCACCGGCACACCGGCTCGGTGGTCTACACCGCCGCCAAGGGCCGAGGCGTCTCGGTGATCGCCGGGCAGCGCTTCGAGTGGCAGCAGGGCGACATCTTCGTCGTCCCGTCCTGGGCCTGGCACGAGCACGAGAACCTCGACCAGGGCGAGGACGCCTGCCTGTTCTCCTTCAACGACTTCCCGGTGATGCACTCCCTCGGCCTCTACCGCGAGGAGGCCCACCCGGCCCACGACGGGCACCAGGACACCCCCGAGCCCACCGCCCCGTAACAGGAGTCCACCCGATGCAGCTGCTGACCTTCCGCGCCGACGGCGACCCCACCCCCCGGCTCGGCGCCCGCACCGACGGCGACCGGGTCGCCGACCTGACCGCCCTCGCCACCGCCGCCGGGGCCGAACTCCCGCCCGACCTGCTGGGGTTGATCCGGGCGGGCGAACCGGCCCTGGCCACCGCCCGCGCCCTGACCGCCGGCGCGCCGGCCACCCGGCCGCTCGCCGAGGTCACGCTGTGCGCCCCGCTGCGCCCCGGCAAGATCGTCGGGGTCGGCCTCAACTACGTGGAGCACGTGGCCGAGTCCCACCGCACCCTGGACACCGAACGCGAACTCCCGGACCGCCCGGTGCTGTTCGGCAAGCCCACCACCGCCGTCACCGGCCCCGGCGGACCGATCCTGCACAACGCCGACCTCACCAAGCAGCTCGACTGGGAGTGCGAACTCGCCGTGGTGATCGGCGAGCCCGCGTTCCGGGTGAGCGAGGCGGACGCCTGGCGGCACGTGTTCGGCTACAGCATCGTCAACGACATCAGCGCCCGCGACCAGCGCCGCAGCGGGCAGTGGTTCTTCTCCAAGGGCCAGGACAGCTACGCGCCGTTCGGCCCGGTCGTGGTCACCGCCGACGAGATCCCCGACCCGCAGCGGCTCGACCTCTCGCTGCGGGTCAACGGCGAACTGCGGCAGGACTCCAACACCCGCCACATGCTGTTCGGCATCGCCCGGCTGATCGCCGACATCTCCGCCGGGATGACCCTGGAACCCGGCGACGTCATCTCCACCGGCTCCCCCTCCGGGGTCGGCGCCGGCATGGTCCCGCCGCAGTTCCTGCAGCCCGGCGACCTGGTCGAGGCCACCATCGAGCGGATCGGCACCCTCGCCAACCCCGTGATCGACGCCCGCTGAGAGGAGTCCGGCGCAGATGACCACCTACCGGATCGGCCAGATCGTCCCGAGCTCCAACGTCACCATGGAGACCGAAGTCCCGGCCCTGCTGCGGGCCCGCGAGGCGGTCGCCCCGGAACGGTTCACCTTCCACTCCAGCCGGATGCGGATGACCAGGGTCACCCCCGAGCAACTGCGCGCCATGGACGGCGAGTCCGACCGCTGCGCCGCCGAGCTCTCGGACGCCCGGGTCGACGTGATCGGCTACGCCTGCCTGGTCGCGGTGATGGCCACCGGCCCCGGCTACCACCGCGAGGCCGAGCAGCGGCTGCACCGCCGCACCGTCGAGAACGGCGCGCCCGCGCCCGTGGTGACCAGCGCCGGCGCCCTGGTCGCCGGGCTGCAGGCGCTCGGCGCGCGGAAGGTCGCGATGGTCACCCCGTACCTGCGCCCGCTGGCCGCGACGGTGGTCGACTACCTCGGCGGGGAGGGCATCGAGGTGCTCGACCACGTCGCGCTGGAGATCGCCGACAACCTCGACGTGGCCGCCCACGACCCGGCCCGGCTGCCCGGGATCGCCAAGGGCCTGGCGCACGGAGACGCGGACGCGGTGGTGCTCTCCGCCTGCGTGCAGATGCCCTCGCTGTCCGCCGTCGAGGAGGCCGAGCAGCAGCTCGGCAAGCCGGTGGTCTCGGCGGCGATCTGCACCACCCACCAGTTGCTCCGGGCGCTCGGCCTGCCCGCCGTCGCCCCCGGCGCCGGGCACCTGCTCTCCGGCGCGTACGCCTGAGCCACGCCCCGGTCACGCCCGGCCCCCACCCGCCCCGAGGCCGATCCGCACCAACCCGCCACCGGCCCGCGCCCGACCCGCGGTGCCGTCGCTATGATCACCACCAGCCGTCGGGGAGGAGGGCCCGCAGATGCCGGAGAGCACCACCCGGCCCAGCTCCCTGATCAACACCGTCTACGGAGAGTTCGTCCGCCGCCTCGGCGGCTGGATATCGATCGCCGACCTGATCGCGCTGATGGCCGAGCTGGACGTCGACGGCCCGGCCGTCCGCTCGGCCATCTCCCGCCTGAAGAAGGCCGGCACCCTGCTCCAGGAGCGCCGTTCGGGCACCGGCTACCGGCTGGCCCCGGCGATGGGCCCGGTGTTCGACGAGGGCGACCGCCGGATCTTCCACAGCCTGGAGCCCGCCGAGCTCGCCGACGGCTGGGTGGTGGCGGTCTTCTCGGTGCCGGAGTCCGAACGCGCCCACCGCCACCAGCTGCGCTCCCGGCTGAGCTGGCTCGGCTTCGGCAACGCCGCCCCGGGCGTCTGGCTGGCCCCCGCCCGGCTGCTGCCGGACGCCCGCCGGCTGCTGGAGCGCCTCGGCCTGAGCGCCTACGTCCACCTGTTCCTCTCCGCCGAGTACGCCGGCTTCGCCGAACTCCGTACGGCGGTGGCGACGTGGTGGGACCTCCCGGCGATCGAGGCGCAGTACGCGGCCTTCACCGACGCCTGGCGGCCGGTCGCCGAGCAGGTGCGCGGACGGGAGCGGATCGACCCGGTCGAGGCCTTCCGGGACTACGTGCCGATGCTCACCCAGTGGCGCCGGCTGCCGTACCTCGACCCCGGGCTGCCCGCGCCGCTGCTGCCCGAGCACTGGAACGCCGTGCCGGCCCGCGCGGTGTTCACCGAGGTGCACGGGCTGTTCGCCGAGCCGAGCCTGCGCTACGTCGAGAAGGTCACCGGACTGTCCCACCCCGAGGAGCTGCCATGACCGCCCCGGACCGCACCCCCACCCCGGACCGCACCCCCGCTCCGGCCACCAGCACCCCCGCCCCGGCCGCGAGCACGCCCCCCGCCGATCTGCTGATCCGCGCCGCCGCCGTGCACACCCTCGTCCCGGGCGGGGCGCCGCAGCGGGCGGTCGCCGTCACCGGCGGCCGGATCACCGCCCTCGCCGCCGAACCGAACGGCCTGGACGCCCTGGTCGGGCCGGACACCGAGGTGGTGGACGCCCCGGACGCGACCGTGCTGCCCGCCTTCGACGACACCCACACCCACCTGATCCTGGCCGGGCACAGCGTCCACGGCGTCCCGGTGCACCGGGCCCGGGACCTCGACGGCTTCCTGGCGCTGATCCGCGACCGGGCCGCCCGCACCCCCGCCGGGGAGTGGATCGCCACCACCGTCAACTGGCAGGAGGTGCTGCTCGCCGAGCAACGCCTGCCGACCACCGCCGAGTTGGACGCCGTCACCGCCGACCACCCGGTGCTGGTGCGCCGCGGCGCCTACAACATGGTGCTCAACTCGGCCGCGCTGCGGCTGGCCGGGATCGACGAGTCCACCGAGGCCCCGGACGGCGGGGTGATCGAGCGGGACGCGCGGGGGCGGCTGACCGGCCGGCTGATCAACCGGGCGGTCGAGGCGGTCGAGCGGGTGCTGCCGCGGCCGACCCTCGCCGAGCGGATCGAGGGGCTGCGCGCGGCCTCCGCCGACTACGCGGCCACCGGGATCGGGACGGTGCGCGACTGCCTCGTCCCGGTCGAGGACCTCGACGTGCTGGACGCGGCCCGGGCCGCGGGGGCGCTCGCCGTCCGGGTCCGGGCCCTGGTCTCCGGCTTCGCGGCCCGCACCCCCGCCCAGGTGGACGCCCTGCTCGACCGGATGGACGGCTGGCGCGCGGACGGCCGGGACGACGCCCGACTGCGGCTGTGGGGCGTCAAGTTCGGCATCGACGGCGGCTTCGAGGCGGGCGCCCTAGAGCAGCCGTACCAGGGGCAGCCCTGCTACCACGGGCGGCTGCTCTGGGAGCCGGCCGAGCTGCTCGCCGCGGTGGAGCGGGTGGTCGGGCGCGGCTGGCGGGTGGGTGTGCACGCCTGGGGCGACCGCGGGCTGCGGGTGCTGCTGGACGTCTTCGAGCAGGTGGTGAAGCGCCACCCGGGGCTGCCGCCGGGAACGCTCGTGGTCGAGCACGGCGGACTGGCCCGGGCCGACCAGCGGGCCCGGGCGGTGGCGCTGGGCATCCCGGTGACGGTGCAGCACCCGCTGCTGCACGACGGCGCGCTCACCCAGCAGCGGGCCTGGGGCGAGGAGCGCACCGCCGCGCTGTTCCCGCTGCGCGAGTGGCTGGACGAGGGAGCGCAGCTGTCGGCCGGATCGGACTTCCCGGTCGGCCCGTACGGCGCGATGGTGTCGGTGTGGGGCATGACGACCCGCGGCACCACGGCCGGGGTGGTCGGCCCCGAGCATGCGATCGGACGGGCCGAGGCGATCGCGCTGCACACCGTGAACGCCGCCCGGCTGACCGGCGAGGAGGCCGAGCGGGGCAGCCTGCGGCCGGGGGCGCTCGCCGACCTGACGCTGTGGCCGGTCGACCCGCTGCACTGCCCGACGGCGGACCTGCGCGGGCTGCTGCCGCTCCGTACGGTGATCGGGGGCCGAACCGTGCACGGGGGATGACGGCCCGACCGTGCACGGCAGTTGATGGGCCGTCAGGCCGCGATGAGCTCCCGCAGGTCGATGTCGCCGCGGTGCAGGGCGCGCAGGTCCTCGTGCAGGGTGGACGGCGGGACGACGAGCACGCCGCCGCGCGCGTGGTCGAGGCAGTGGCGGGCGACCGAGCCGCGCAGCAGTCGGCGCAGGCGGCCACGCAGCGAGCCGTGCCGGCCGGCGCTGATCACCAGCAGGTCGCCGGGCCGGTCGGCCAGTGCGGTCAGCACCGGGCCGGGCTCGCCGCGCATCACCAGCGGCTGCACCGGCAGGCCGATCGGCAGACCGCCGAAGGCCTGGCCGAGGGCGCTCTCCAGCCGGGCCCCGGCGGCGTCCTGCCAGGCGCGGAGCAGCGGCGGGCAGGGCCGGGCGCGGTAGCTGCGCTCGCCGCCGACCGGGGTCCAGGCCAGCACCGGGACGAGGACGGCCCCTCGGGCCCGGGCCTCCTCCGCCGCCCGGTGCAGGGCGGTCAGGCTGTGCAGGGAACCGCTGACTCCGACGATGACGCGGGCGCCGTCCGACATGATCCTTCGCTTTCCGATGTGAAGCCTATCCAGTGTCTGCGATTATGCTGCCACACCGTCGCACAGACCTACAAATCAAAGGCATTAACTGAATATCGCCTTGCAATCGCCTCGACTGGGCGCCCGGACCGGCCCCGTCCAGGTAATTCGAGCGCCTGTTCGAATCACCGCGTACGCTGGCCCTATGCCCGGCACCGTCCACCTCCAGCCCTCGCTGTTCGAAGAAGCCGCCGACCCCCGGCTCGGCCCGCTCGACGGCGTCCAGCGCCTGCTGCTCGGCGACGGCGCCTGGCTGGACGTGCTGCCGGGCTGGCTGCACGGCGCCGACCGGCTGTTCGAACAGCTGGCCGCCGACGTCCCCTGGCGGGCCGAACGGCGGGAGATGTACGAGCGCACCGTCGACGTCCCCCGGCTGCTCGCCTCCTACGGCGCCGACGCCGAACCGCCGCACCCCGTCCTCGGCCTGGCCCGGACGGCGCTGAGCCGGCACTACGCGGCGGAGCTGGGCGAGCCCTTCCGCACCCTCGGGCTCTGCTACTACCGGGACGGCCGGGACAGCGTGGCCTGGCACGGCGACCGGATCGGGCGCGGCGCCCGGGAGGACACCATGGTGGCGATCCTCTCCGTGGGCGAGCCTCGCGTCCTCGCCCTGCGGCCCCGGTACGGCGGCGGCGCCGTCGTCCGCCGGCCGCTCGGCCACGGGGACCTGGTGGTGATGGGCGGCTCCTGCCAGCGCACCTGGGAGCACGCGATCCCGAAGACCGCCCGCCCGGTCGGCCCGCGGATCAGCATCCAGTTCCGCCCGTACGGGGTCGCCTGAGGGCCACCCCCTCACTCATCAGTCCTTGACCGCGCCGGCCAGCCCGGACACCAGCCTGCGCTGCACCGCGATGAAGAACACCAGCACCGGCACCGTCATCAGCGTGGACGCCGCCATGATCCCGCCCCAGTCGTTCTCGTCCGGCTTGAAGAACACCAGCAGTGCGGAGGGCAGCGTCTGGTTCTGGCTGGCGCTGATGATGAAGGTCTTCGCGAAGACGAAGTCGTTCCACGCCGCGATGAAGGAGAACACGCTGGTCGCGGCCAGACCCGGGGCCACCAGCGGCAGCAGGATCCGCCACAGGATGCGGGTCCGGCTCGCCCCGTCGATCTGCGCGGCCTCCTCGATCGAGACCGGCACGGCCGCGACGAAGCCGCGCATCATCCAGATCCCGAACGGCAGCGAGAACGCCAGCTGCACCAGCACCAGCGAGGCCAGGGTGTTCAGGCCGACGCCCGGCGCGAACCGGCCGGCGTCGCGGAACATGAAGAACAGCGGGATGGTCAGCGCCTCGACCGGGATCATCTGGGCGATCAGGAACATCACCATGATCGTGGTGCGGAACCGGAACCTGAACCGGGTCACCGCCACGGCGGCCAGGAAGACCACCACCGCCGACAGCACCACCACCGACAGCGCGACCACCAGGCTGTTGACGAAGTACCGGCCGAAGCCGTCCACGCTGAGCACCTGCCGGAAGCTGTCCAGCGTCGGGTGGGCGGTCCACGGCCTCGGGTCCAGCGACTGCACCTCGCCCTTGGGCTTGAAGGCCGAGAGCACCATCCAGAAGATCGGGAAGGCGGTGACCACCGCCAGCACCACGGCACCACTGTTCGCCGCGAGCCGCCACCGGCCGCGGGGGTTGCGCAGGGCGTTCACAGCTCGTTCCCCGTCCGTCGCAGGCTGCGGATGTACAGGACCGTCGGGACCACCAGGATCAGCAGCATGATCACGCCGATCGCCGCGCCCAGCCCGTACTGCGAGGAGGCGAAGGCCTTCTGGTACGCGTACACGTTGAGCACCAGGTTCTGGCCGGCGATGCCGCCGCCCTCGGTCATCACGTAGATCTGGGTGAAGACCTTGAAGTCCCAGATCACCGACTGGATCACCACGATGGTCAGGATCGGCCGCAGCATCGGCGCGGTGATCCGGCGGAAGGTGGTCCAGGTGCCGGCGCCGTCCAGGGCGGCGGCCTCCATGACCTCCTCCGGGATGGCCCGGATGCCCGCGTAGAGGGTGACCATGACGAACGGGTAGGAGTGCCACACCACCACGGCGCCGACGATCAGGAACGCCGTCCACTTGTCGTAGAACCAGTTGAACTCGTGGAAGCCGCTCAGCCCGAGCCGCACCAGGGTGTGGTTGACCAGCCCGAGGTTGGTGTCGAACAGGAAGCTCCACACCGTCGAACCGGTCATCGCGGGCGCCGCCCAGGCGGCCATCGCCGCCGTGGTCAGCACCAGCCGCGGCCAGCGGCCGACCCTGGTCAGCAGCACCGCGAGGGTCGCGCCGACGGCCAGGGTGGCGACCACGCAGAAGGCGGCGAAGCCGACGGTCTGCACCAGCACCGTCCAGAACTGGCCGTCCTCCAGGATCTTCGTGTAGTTGCCGAGGCCGACGAAGGAGGTCGGGACACCGCCGGAGGCCTGGGCCTGCCCGAAGTCCAGCACGGACAACAGCCCGAGCTGGTAGATCGGGTAGGCCACCAGCGGGACCAGGATGACCGCGGCCGGCAGGAGCAGCAGCAGCGGGGGCCGGCGGCGCCGGCCGCCCGGGGGTGCGGCCGGCGCCCTGCCCCCACGGCGCCGCTGCGGGGAGGCCGGCGCCGACGGGGCGGTCGTGGTGGATGCGGACACGTGCGGGACCTGCTCTCTGCTCGGCGGGTCAGTGCGCGGCGAAGGCCGAATTGATCTGCGCCGCGGCGTCGGCGGAGGCCTTGGCCACGTCCGCCTTGCCCGTGACCACCTGCTGCAGCATGGTCGGGATCACCGCCTGGGCGTCGATCTGCGCCCACGCCTGGTCCAGCGGCACGAAGCGGGTGCCGGCGGCGATGGTGTCGGTGAACGGCTTGAGGAAGGCGTCCTTCGCCCCGACCTCGGCGCTGACCGACTTGAGCGTCGGCAGGTTGCCCATCGCGTCGTACATCTGCGCCTGGTAGGCCGGGCTCGCCAGCAGCTTCGCGAACTCCACCGCCAGCGTGCGGTGCTTGGCCGCCTTCATCACCCCGAGGTTGTTGCCGCCCGCGAAGGCGGGGGCGATCGAGCCGGCCTTCTCCCCGGGCAGCGGCACCACGCCGTACTTGCCCTTGACCGCGCCCGCCTCCACCTTGCCGCGGTTGGAGTTGACCAGGATCGCCATCGCCGACTTCCCGGCCGCGAACAGGTCGACGGTCTTGCCGCCGGTCAGGTCCGCGCACTGCTGGGCGGGGCAGCCGTCCGGGCCGAACAGGTCGGTGTAGCGCTTGATCCCGGCCTGCGCGGCGGGCGAGTCGATGGCGGCCTTGAAGGCCGTGCCGTTCTTGGCCGCGATGTCGCCGCCCGCGTCCCAGACGAAGGGCAGCGCGCCGAAGGTGTACTTGCCGCCGACCGCGATGCCGAAGGTGTCCGGGTGCGCGGCGTGGATCTTCGCACCGGCCGCGACCAGTTCGGCGTACGAGGCGGGCGGGTTGAGACCGGCCTCGGTGAACAGGTCGGTGCGGTAGTACAGGGCGCGCACGCCGACCCACCACGGCAGGCCGTAGGTCTTGCCGTCGACCACCGCCGTCCCCGCGATCGCCGGGTCGAGGTCGCCCTTGGACTGCCACGTGTCCAACTCGGCGCCGATCTCGGCCAGTCCGCCGGCAGCGACGTAGCCGGGCAGGTCGGTGTTGCCGAACTCGACCAGGTCGGGGGCGCTGTTGGGGTCGTTGAAGGCGCCCTTCATCTTGGCCGCGCGGGCCGAGGCGTCGGTGTCGATGTAGCCGACCTTCACCGTGACGCCCTGGTGGGAGGCCTGGAACTCGTTGACGGCCTTGGCCACCACGGCCTCCTTGGCCGCGTTGCCCGCCTCGTTGTACAGCCACACCTGGAGGGTGCCGGTGCGGTCGTCGGCCTTGCCGCCGGCCGGCGCCGCGGTGCCCGGGGCGCAGGCGGTGGCGGCGAGGCAGCAGGCGGCGAGCGCGACGGCCCGACTGGTGAGTCGCATGGGTGGAGACCTCCCCTCCCGACAGCTGCCGCCGAGACGCTCCCCGCCGGGGGACGGGCGCGTCGAAGCAGGCCCTGACCGGGGCCGATGGTGGGTGAAGTGGTGGGGGTGACGGCAGGGCGCAGCGCCTCGGGTGGGCGACGCCGCCTGCTCGATGGCAGGGACGTTAGGCGTGGGCGATCGGGCCCAACAAGAGGTGGTTCACGAAGTTTTGCACTGCACAACGTTGTATCGAGGATGCGCCGACCCGGGCCCGAAGGGGTACGTTCTGACCACCCCCGCCGACGTGCGGGGGCCACGCCAGCAGAACCCGGACCAGGGAACGGACCCATGACGGAGACGTCGCCCCAGCAGCCCACGACGACGGCCGCGCCCGCGTCGAAGCCCACGACCGAGCGCAACCAGTCCTCCTCGCTGCGCCGCGCACTCGCCGTCCTCGGCCACGTCCGCGACCACGGCGACGGGCGCGGCGTGCCGCTCGCCCAACTCGCCAACGCCCTGGGCCTCAACAAGAGCACCGTGCTCCGGCTGGCCGGCCCGCTGCTCGACGAGCACCTGCTCGAACGGGACCGCGAGACCGGCTGGTTCCGCCTGGGCCACGGCTCGCTCCGGCTCGGCCAGGCCTACCTGACCACCCTCGACCTGCGCAGCGTCGCCGCCGAACACCTGCGCCGGCTCCAGCGCGAGGCCGGCGAGACCGTCCACCTGACCGTCTGGCAGGCACCCGGGATCGTCTACCTGGACAAGGTCGAGGACGAGACCAACGTCCGGATGGCCTCCCGGGTCGGCAGCCGGGCGCCCGCCTACTGCACCGCCACCGGAAAGGCGATCCTCGCCTGGCTGCCCGAGGAGGCGGTCACCGAGGTGGTCGCGGCCGGCCTGCGCCCGGTCACCGCCTGGACCATCGCGGACGAGACCCGGCTGCGCGCCGACCTCGCCCGGATCCGCGCCCGCGGCTACTCGATCGACGACCGGGAGAACGAACCCGAGGTGCGCTGCGTGGCCGCGCCGATCTTCGACCACACCGGCGAGGTCACGGCGGCCCTGTCCGTCTCCGGCCTCACCTCCCGGATGACGGCCGCCCGGGTCCGCGCCCTCGGCCCGGTCGTCGCCCAGGCCGGCCTGCGGATCTCCCGCGAACTGGGCTCCGACCGCCAGCCGTCCTGAACTCCCGCTCCCCGCGGGCGGAAACGCGGACGGAAACGCGGACGGGGTCCGGCACCCGTGAAGGTGCCGGACCCCGTCCGAACCGTGGAGCGCCAGGCCCGGATCGCACGGACTCTTCCTACTGAAAGTAGGACGTGCTCTGGTAGCACCGCTGACGCCTGACGAGAGATCATCTCCCTCGCGACAGGAAGTACAGTAGCAGCTCCGTGACCACCCATCGAATCGGAGGCGAACCCGGCATGACGACCGCGCGACCGGAGGCCGTTCCGTACGCGGACGGACGCCTGTTGGACGTCCACCGCCCCGCCGCCACCGACTCCGGGCCCGCCCCCGTCGTCCTGCTCTGGCACGGCTCGGGCCCCGACGAGCGCGACGTGCTGCACACCCTCGCCCAGGAGGCCGCCGGACTCGGCCTGCTGGTCCTCGTCCCGGACTGGCGCTCCGACCGGGCGGACGGCGGCCGCGCCGACCTGCTCGCCTCGCTGGCCTTCGCCCGGCGCAACGCGGCGGCGTACGGCGGGGATCCGGACCGCTTCGTGCTCGCCGGCTGGTCGCTCGGCGGCCGGGAGGCCGTGGCGGTGGCCACCCACCCGGACACCCCGGCCGAGCTGCGCCCCACCGCCGCCGTCGGCATCGCCTCCGCGTACGGCCGCCCGGCGGCCACCACCGGGGACGTCCCGCTCGACCACCTGGCGGCGGGCCCGTCCCCGGTGCCGGTCCTGCTGGTGCTGGGCACCACGGACGAGGTGGTACCCGGCTGGCTGACCCATCAGCTGCACGCGGTCGTGCCGACCGCCGAACTGCTCGAACTCCCCACCGACCACGCCGGCGTGGTGATGACCACCTACGACCCCGGGGCCGACCGTTGCCTGCCCGCCACCGACCCCGCCACCCTGGCGGCCGGCCGGCGGACCGCCGCACTCCTCGCCCGGGCGGCCGGGCTCCGATAGGGACGGGCGCCGCCCAACGCCTCTACTCTGCAGGCCAGTTGACTGCCTAGTTGCCCGCCACCAGGTCCCGCAGGCCGTAGCCGCGCTCCAGCGCCTCCAGGTCCCGCTGGAGGGGCGGGCGCGGCACGGTGAGCACCGGGCAGGCCGCGTGCCGGACGCAGTAGGCGGTGACGGACGGCCGGATCAGCCGGGAGAGGCAGCCCCGCTCCCGTCCGGCGCCGAGCACCAGGACGTCGCCCGGCCGGTCCGCGCAGCGCAGCAGCGTGTGGGCGGTCTCGCCGCGCACGGCCTGGCAGCGCAGCCGGGCTCCGGCGTACCGCCCGGCGAAGGCCTCGTCGAGCGCCTGCCGCAGCCGGGTGACGGCCGCGTCCCGGCCGGCGCCCACCACCGGCGGGCAGACCGAGCGGCGGTAGCCGAGCTCCTCCCCCGGCGGGGTCCAGCACAGCACCGCGAGCACCTCGGCGTCCGTCCGCCGGGCCTCGGCCACCGCGTGGTGCAGGGCCGCGAGGCTGCCGAGCGACCCGCTGACGCCGACCACGATCCGGCCGTCGCCCGCACCCGTGTCCGTCATCGCCCGCCCCGCCTCTCCGTCCGCGCCGCCGCCCCCGGGCGGATCACCCCAGCTAACCGGCGCACCCGAGCCCGCCCGCACCCGTTGACACGGTCCTGACGCCCCACCCGGCGTTCCGTACGCGTCCCTGATGCCGACAGGAGGGCAGGGGAGGCGGGGGAAGGGCGGGGGCGGTCAGGCCTCCGGGGCCCCGGCCTCCCACAGGTCCGCGAACATCCGGTCCAGGTGCTCCTCGCCGATCGGCGGGACCGGCAGCGGGTGGGCGGCCCGCGCGCGGAAGCCGTCCAGCAGCAGGGCGAGGTACCGGCGCCAGAGGTCGGGGCGCAGCTCGGTGGCGGCGGGCAGGGCGCGGCAGAGCGGGCCGAGCAGGAAGAGCAGGTCCATGGTGACCACGTCGCGCCGCATGGTGCCCTGCTCCTGGGCGCGGGCGATCAGGGCGCCGACGGTGGCGGCGTGCCCGCGGCTGATCTCGATCATGCCGGGGATGACCGGGATGGCCTGGGTGACCAGGTCGTTGATGCCGCGGTCGGCGGCGACGAGGGCGAAGATCCGCTCGAAGTAGCCCTCCAGGCCGGTCCAGGCGTCCTCGGCGGCGAGCGCCTCCCGCCCGGCTTCGGCGAGTCCGGTCCCGGCGTCCGCGAAGACCTCGGCGATCAGCGCCTCGCGGGTCGGGAAGTGCCGGTAGAGGGTGGCGTTGCCGACGCCGGCCTCCTTGGCGATCTGGTCCAGCGGGACGTCGAGGCCGTGCCGGGAGAACATCTCGCGGGCGGCGGCGAGCAGCTGGTCCCGGTTGCGCTGCGCGTCGCGCCGGAGCCGTCCCGGGGGGTTCGCGCTGCTCGGTGCCATGGGCAGACCCTAGCAACCGCACGGCCGCCGGGTGTTCACCGGCACGACGGCCGGTCCGGTCCGCGCCCGCCCTGCAACTACCCTACGGGGGCGAGGAGAAGAGCGGCCCGAGCGGCCGCGGACCACGGGGGCGGCATGGCTACGGTGACGGAACTCCGGTACTACCCGGTGAAGGGCTGCGCCGGGGTGCGCACGGAGCAGGCGGAGGTGACCGCGGCGGGGCTCGCCCACGACCGGGAGTTCATGGTGGTGGACCAGGACGGCGTGTTCCGCTCCCAGCGGCGGGATCCGCTGCTGGCGACCGTCCGCCCGGCGGTGGCGGAGGGCGGCGCCCGGCTGGCGCTGGCCGCGCCCGGGGTGGCGCCGGTGGCCTTCGCCGTGGACACCGCGGGCCCGCGCCGCAAGGTCGAGCTGTTCGGCGTGCCGTACCCGGCCGTCGACCAGGGCGAGGAGGTCGCCGCCTGGCTGTCCCGGGTGCTGGGCGCGCCCAGCCGGCTGGTCCGGGTGCCGCCGGAGCACGACCGGGCGACCGACGGGCTGACCCCGGGGACCTCGGGCTTCGCCGACAGCAGCGCGATGCACCTGCTCTCCCGGGCGACCTTGGACGACTTCAACGCGCGCACCGGCGAGGGCGTCGCCCCGCTGCCGGTGGAGCGGTTCCGCCCGAACCTGGTGGTGGACGGCTGGCCGGAGCCGCACACCGAGGACCTGCTGCGCCGCTTCCGCGTCGGCGGCGCCGAGTTCGGCTACACCAAGCTGGCGATCCGCTGCGCGGTGACGCTGGTGGACCAGTCGACCGGCGCCAAGGCGGGCCCGGAGCCGCTGCGCACCCTGGCGCGGTACCGCCGGGCGGCGGTCGGCGGGGTGGCCCTCGGCAGCAAGTTCGCCGTACTGCGCCCGGGAACCGTGCGGGTGGGGGACGAGCTGGCGGTGGACGACTGGGGGCCGTCCGAGCTGTGACGCGGGTCCCGGTACGACGGTGGCCCGGCGGAAGGATCCGCCGGGCCAGCGTCGTACCGGGACTCAGCCGCACGTGGACTCAGCCGTACCGGGACTCGATCAACAGATCAGCAGGTCAGCAGGTCAGCAGGTCTGGTCGATCAGCGAGAACGTGGCGTAGTGGTCACCGGTGTAGTAGTCCTCCTGGGAGGACTCGCCCGTGATGATCCGGCGGGCACCGCGGGTCGGGGCGCCCGGGGTGATGACGGTGTACTCGTGGTAGTACCCGTACGACTGGCTCGGCAGCACGCCCTCTCTGTTCTGGAAGACCACGCCGTCCTGCGAGTACGGGAACGGCCCGTCGGAGGCGATCAGGTTCAGGGTGTCGGTGGCCTGCGACGGCAGCGCGGACAGGCACACCGTGCCGCTCACGTCGGCGTGCGCCTCGGTGGCGACGGCGACGGGGGCGAGGGTCATCAGGGCGACGGCGGTGATGGCGGCAGCGCGGGTCTTCCACGCGCGTAGAGTGCGGGTCATGTCCATCAGTGTGGCGGGCCACCGACAACTCCGGAAGGCTTGAATCAACTTTTTACCGACGGGTAACTCGCTTGTCCCATCTGCGACTTCACCCGTACGCCGGCCGCCGGAGCCGGCCCGCCGAAGCCGTCCACGAACGGTCCGCACCATCCTTGGGTCGACCGCTGTCGAACTTCCGTCCGCCCCCGCTGTCGGGCTCCTCACACCTTCACAGCACTCCCACAGCGCCGCGCCCGCGCCGCATAGAGTGACGGACCGTGCCGGACCGGAACGATCACTGACGGGGTGGACATGGACACGGGCGCGAGCGCAGGGGCGAACACGGGCGGCGGCACGGGCGGCGGCACGCCGACCGCCAGGGCCACCGCGCTGACCGCCCACCAGCTGATCGGCCTGCTGGTCGACCCGGGCGGTTTCCACAGCTGGGACGAACCCCCGTCCCTCCCCACCGCCGACCCCGACTACCGCGCCTCGCTCGACCGGGCCCGCGCCCGCACCGGCCTGGACGAGGCCGTGCTCACCGGCCGCGGCCTGATCGACGGCCGGCCGGTCGCCCTGGTCGCCTCCGAGTTCGGCTTCCTCGGCGGCTCGATCGGCGTCGCCACCGCCGAGCGGATCACCCGGGCCGTCGAGCGCGCCACCGCCGAACGCCTCCCGCTGATCGCCCTGCCGGTCTCCGGCGGCACCAGGATGCAGGAGGGCTCGGCGGCCTTCCTCTGCATGCTCCGCATCACCGCCGCCGTCCAGGCCCACCGCGCGGCCGGCCTCCCCTACCTCGGCTACCTGCGCAACCCGACCATGGGCGGGGTCTTCGCCTCCTGGGGCACCCTCGGCCAGCTGGTCCTCGCCGAGCCGGGCGCCCGCCTCGGCTTCCTCGGTCCCCGGGTGTACGAGGAACTGCGCGGCGTGCAGCTGCCGCCGGACGTCCAGCGGGCCGAGACCCTGGCCGGGCACGGGCTGGTGGACGCCGTGGTCCCGCCGCGGGAACTGCGCGAACTGCTGCGCCGCACGCTCGCCGTCCTCGGGACCGTCCCTCCTCCTTATAAGGGCGCCCCTCTCCAGGACGCCCCGCTCCTCACTACGGAGCCTCCCACCGCCACACCCCCCGACGCCTGGGACTCCGTCCGCCGCACCCGCCGCCCCGACCGCCCCGGCACCCGCGAGCTGCTGCGCCGCACCGCCGAGGAACTGGTCCTGCTCGACGCCCCCGGCGGCCACGACGGCGCCCTGGTCCGCGCCCTCGCCGTGCTCGGCGGCCACCCCGTCCTGGTCGTCGGCCAGCAACGGCAGGGCGACGACCGGCAGCGGCAGGACGGCGACCACGAGCGCCCCTTCACCGCCGCCGACCTGCGAGCCGTCCGGCGCAGCGCCCGACTGGCCGAGCAGCTGGGCCTGCCGCTGGTCACCGTGGTGGACACGGCCGGCGCCGAACTGTCGGCCCGGGCCGAGCGGGAGGGCATCGCGGTCGAGATCGCGCACTGCCTGACCACCCTGCTGGCACTGCGCACGCCCGTCCTCGCCGTCCTGCTCGGCCAGGGGTCCGGCGGCGGGGCGCTGGCGCTGCTCCCGGCCGACCGGGTGCTGGCCGCCGGGCACGCCTGGCTGGCACCGCTGCCGCCGGAGGGCGCCTCAGCGATCGTGCACCGGGACGGCGCGCACGCCGCCGAGCTGGCCCGGGCGCAGGGCATCGGCGCCGGGCAGCTGGCGGCGGTCGGCCTGGTGGACGAGGTGGTCCCCGAGCTGCCGGACGCCGCCGAGGAGCCGGCGGCCTTCTGCGCGCGGCTGGGCGCGGCGGTCGCGCGGGCGCTCGGCGAGCTGTCGGCCGCCGGCGAGGCGGACCGGCTCGCCGCCCGGGCGCTCCGGCACCGCCGTCTCGGCGACCTTCGGTGATCCCCGGCGGCCTTTGACGGCCTTCGGTGACCTCCGATCAGGGGACGGTCACGCATCGTGGTCGATTCCTGTGGCGCCGGGCACAGATCGTCAGTACCCAAAGTGCTGTGACCGGACCGTCCGGTGACGGCCGCGCCGCCCAAACGGTGAGTGCGCTCACAGCCGAAAAGCGGCTACGACGGCGGGTAGTGGTGGCCGGGAGCCCCTCGCCGCACCCCCTGACCTCCCGTCGGCCGACCGTCGGCCGACCGCCGTCCGCCCGGCTCGACCCCGGTCCGAGCACCCCGCCCGAGCCGCCCTTCGAATCCACGGCCACCCTCGCGCCTACGACGGTGCGTCGTAACGAGGGGGTCTTGGCGGCGGCCGATCCCGTCTGGCAACAATGGCTCTCGTCGTCAGCCGCACCGGTTCCTGTCCCACCGGTCGACGGCTTACCGCCGAGTCGCGCCCCACAACCGCAACGGCCCCTGTCCGGCCCGTGGTCCTGGGTGGGGCGCGACTCGGCCCAACCTGATTGAGGTCCTGTTCTACATGCCCACTTTCAAGCTCCGTATGCGCACTTCCGCCGCGATTCTCGCCGGCACCGCTGGTCTCACCGCCCTGGGCGCGGGCGTCCTGCCCGCCACCGCGAACGCCGCGACCGCCTCCCCGCAGGCCATCGCCGCCCAGATCGTCCCGGCGAACCAGCTGGCCTCGTTCAGCCAGATCATCTCCCACGAGTCCGGCTGGAACGTGACGGCGACCAACCCGAGCTCGGGCTCGTACGGCCTCGGCCAGGCGCTGCCGGCCTCCAAGATGGCCTCCGCCGGTGCGGACTGGAAGACCAACCCGGCCACCCAGATCAAGTGGGCGCTGGACTACATGAACACCCGCTACGGCAGCCCGAACGCCGCCTGGAACTTCTGGCAGGCCAACCACTGGTACTAAGCCGACCGACCACCGGCGTACCGACGTGACACCCGTCTCCTGACCACTCCCCCTCACCCCGGGGGTCGGACAGGGACCACCGGGGTGACCCGGGAGGGCCCGGGCCCGCGCGATCCGCGTGGCCCGGGCCCTCCCGTGCGTTCCCTCCCGTGCGTTCCCGCCCCTGCGGGTCCGCCTCTGCGGGTCCGTCCGCGCCCGTGCCGCTCCGCGCCCTCAGAGCTCCCCGGTGAGCCCCAGCAGCTCCCGCATCCGCGCGTACTTGGCGGCCAGCCGCTCGGCGGTCGCCCCGTCCAGCACGGCCAGCCGCGCCGGGTCCGAGTTGTGCGCCAGGTCCGCCCGCTTGACCAGCAGCGCGCCCGGCGTGGCCAGGATCCGCGCGGTGTACGCCTCCACCGGTTCCCCGGGCCGTCGGGTGAGCGCGTCCACGATCGCCTTGGTCGCCTCCGGCAGCGCGGCCCCCGCCAGCCACGCCCGGCTCAGCCGGTCGTCCTCGACGGTGTCGTGCAGCCAGCCCGCCGCGATCTGCGCCTCGCTGCCGCCGCGCGCCGCCGTCCCGCCCGCGACCGCCGCGATGTGCTCGGCGTACGGGTGCCCGTTCTTGTCCACCTGCCCCTCGTGGGCCCGACGGGCGACGGCCTCCACCTCGGACAGGCTCAGGTACTGGTCCTCCACCCGCTCATCGTAGGCCCGCCCCGCGACGCCCTCGCAGCCCCGGCCACCGGCCCGGATCCCACCCCGGTCACCGGTCCGGATCCCACCCCAGGACCCGGGCCCCCTTGATCAACACCCGGACGGCCACTGGTTTACTGCCACGGGGGGTTCTCGGCGGCACCGGTGTTCCGGGGCCCTCCGGCGGGCGATCCCCGCCGCACCCGGCAGACCCGTCCGAGCGATCCGAGGAACCATGCCAGACCTCCACCCGCTGCTGTCCGCCTTCGCCCCGATCTGGGCCCTCACCGCGGTCGGCTACGTCGTCGCCCGCGCCGGGCTGCTCGGACCGCAGGCGGAGCTGGTGCTGACCCGCTTCGTCTTCCACGTCGCGATGCCGGCCGCGCTCTTCCTGATGATCTCCCGCACCCCGCTGGGGCACTTCGCCAACCCGTCGATGCTCGCCTTCGTGGCCGGCACCGCCGTCTCCACCGGCCTCGGACTGGTCGTCGGGTGGCGGCTGTTCGGCCGCAAGCGCGGCGAACTGGCGATCGGCGCGATGGCCTCCGGCTACGTCAACTCCGCCAACCTCGGCATCCCGGTGACCATGCAGGTCGTCGGCGACGCCTCCTTCGTCGGCCCGGTGGTCCTCTTCCAGATCCTGGTGGTCACCCCGGCCGTCCTGGCCGTGCTGGACAGCGGCGCGGCCGGCCGCCGCGCCCTGGTCACCCTGCCGCTGCGCAACCCGATCCTGATCGCCACCGCCCTCGGCGCCGTCGCCTCGGCCACCGGGTTCCAACTGCCCGCCGAACTCCACCACTCCGCCGACCTGCTCGGCGGTGCCGGCGTGCCGACCGCCCTGGTCGCCCTCGGCATGTCGCTGCACAACCGCCCGGCGGCCGACGGCCGTTCGCGCCGCGCCGAGGTCGGCCTGACCGTCGCCATCAAGACCCTGGTCCAGCCGCTCGTCGCCCTGCTGGTGGCCGGCCCGGTGCTCCACCTGCCCACCCACCAGCTGCTCACCGTGGTGCTGTTCTCCGCCCTGCCGACCGCGCAGAACATCTACACCTACGCCCGCGAGTACGGACAGGGCACCGACCTCGCCCGGGACACCGTGCTCTGGTCGACCCTGGTGTCGATGGCGACCCTCTCGGTGATCGCCTGGACCCTGGGCCCCGCCTAGGCTCCGTCCTCGGGCGCGCCCCGAGGGTCGTCCTGCCGGGCGGCGGCCACCACGGAGGTCATCGCCTCCAGGAAGCGGCGGGCCGTCGCCAGCTCCGCCGGGTCGAACCGGCCCATCGCCGCGACCAGGTCGCCGATCAGCCCGCCGAAGAAGCCCTCGCCGAGCTCCATCGCCCGCTCCTCCACCACCAGCCGCACCCGGCGCCGGTCCTGCGGGTCGCGCTCGCGCCGGATCAACCCGAGCCGCTCCAACCGGTCCACCAGGCCGGTGGTCCCGGCCGAGTTCAGCCGGAGCGCCTCACCGAGCCGCCCCGGGGTGACCACCTGCCCGGCCCGGGCCGCGTCCAGCAGGTGGATCAGCGCCCGCAGATCGGTCGGGTGCAGGCCGCTGCGGGCCGCGAACTCGGCCCCGAACAGGTCGAGTTCGACCGTCAGACCGCGCAGCAGGTGGACCAGCCGCATCGGCTCCTCGCGTTCGGACACCCTCTCGTCCTTCCTCGGGCACTCCCGTGCCATTATTCTCTCGTTCAACGAGATACTTGTCCAACGAGTGATTCTACGGGCGGGCGATCACCCGCCCGCCCGCACGCGATCACACCACACCCGCGGAGGCCCCACCATGTCCGCCCGCACCGCGCTCTTCCTCGCCGCCTACGACGAGCTCCTCGCCCGCTGGCCCGTACCGGTCGAACCCCTCACCGTCCGGACCGTCCACGGCACCACCCGCGTCAACGCCTGCGGCCCCGCCGACGGCCGCCCCCTCGTCCTCCTCCACGGCGGCGGCGCCACCTCCGCCATGTGGTTCGCCAACGCCGGCACCTGGGCCGCGGCCGGCCACCGCGTCCTCGCCGTCGACCTGATCGGCGACCCCGGGCGCAGCGTCCACGACGGCGCCCCGCTACGCGACGTCCCCGGCCTGCTCGGCTGGCTGGACGCCGTACTCGACGGGCTGGGCGTCCACGAGGCCGACCTCTGCGGCCACTCCTACGGCGCCTGGACCGCCCTCCAGTACGCGCTGCACGCCCCGGCCCGGGTCGGGCGCCTCGTCCTCCTCGACCCCACCCAGTGCTTCACCGGCTTCCGCCCCGGCTACCTCCTGCGCGCCCTGCCCCTCTTCCTCCCGCACCGCACCCCGGACCGCGCCCGCTCCTACCTCGACTGGGAATCCGGCCCCGGCCCCGCCGTCGACCCCGACTGGCGCGAGCTGTACGCCCTCGGCTACGCCGACTTCCCCGCCTCCCCCGTCGTCACCGGCCCCCGCCCCACCCCCGCCCGGCTCCGCACCCTCACCACCCCGGTGCTGGCCCTCTACGCCGCCCGCACCCGCACCCACGACCCCCACCGCACCGCCGGAGCCACCCGCCGCGCCCTCCCCCACGCCACCGTCACCACCGTCCCCGCCACCTCCCACCACACCCTCCCCAGCGCCGGCGCCCCCCAGGTCAACCCCCACGTCCTGACCTTCCTCACCCGCCCCTGCCCCCCAGCCCTGACCCCCCAGCCCAGGGAGAGCCCTCCGCGCCACGCCGTGGAAAACATGAGAGGACCCGGGAGCGTAGCCAGCTCCCGGGCCCCTGTTTGCCGCCCAATTGCGCACACCGGCACGTTTAAGGGTCGCGGATCAGCTTGAAATCGACGCGTTCTACCTTTGAACTACCGTGCCACGGAGCGGCACAGACAGGACTTGAACCTGCATTCGTCGATATTCGTCCGCACCCGGTCGATCCGGTGTTCGGCGGCGAATGCTGAGACTTGAGCGAGAGTCTGAGATTCACGGGGCCTGCCTCTGCCTGGCTTGGGCTACCCCGGCCGGTGGTGCCGGGGGGAGGATTCGAACCTCCACTGTGACCCCTGGTCAGCTTCAACGTCAGTGTCAGCTTTCGCACCGTGCAGCGCACCCGCCCGGTCTCCCAGGACGGTTCGGCGCGCTCGGTGCGCCCGCCCGGCTCCCCGGGCGGGCGATCGTGAGGCTACCGGAACAGGTAGCCGAAGACGGCGTCGCCCACCCGCCGGTCGGTGACCTCGACGGCGTTGGCCTCCTCGCGGGCGAACTTGACCGCCTGCTGGAGCTTCTCCACCCGCTCGGCGAGCTCGTTCACCCGGCGGGCCGGCAGCGCGCCCGAGAACTTGACCGTGGTCCAGTAGCCGACCGCGATGTCCTCGTAGTACACCTCGACCTGGGCCGGGTGCTTCTCGGTGGCCTCGGCCTTGACGTGGTTGCGCGGCACCTTCTTGGTCCGGATGGTGCGCACCGGCTCGGTCTTCCAGGAGTCGGTGGACGGGTCGAGGTTCCAGGACTCGGAGGCGTCCAGCACCGGGAGCTTCTTCACGAAGGTGGACAGGTCGGTGAGCTGCTTCTCCAGGAAGAGCAGGTACGGCACCGGCACCTGGGTGAGGAGCACCTGTCCGTCCACCACCACGTCCGCGCTGGCACCGATGTTCGCCCAGTCCTTGGTGGCCGTCACGTCGAAGAGCCGGGTGAGGGTGTTCGCGGTGGACCGCAGGATGTCCTCGGCCTTCAGCTGCACCCGGGTCGACTCCGGCGGCAGCTGCTCGCCCTCCTCGTCCTTGGGCTGGTAGGTCCGGGAGATCCCGGCCAGCAACGCGGGCTTCTGCAGGTCCTGGTGGGCCTGCGTCAGCTCCTGGAAGGACTTGGACTTGACGCCCTTTTCAACGGCGATGATCTGGTTCAGCTTTGCCACGCCCGGGACGCTACCAGCCCCGAACCGACCGATGACACCCAATTACCGACCGGACACCCGACCCCCGGATCCTGGGCCGCAGCGGCAGCCGGAGACCCGGTTTCACGCACCAACACCCTCACGAAGCCGCCGGCCGACAGAGCCCCTCATCGGTCTCGCCCGACGAAGCGTTGAACGACAGGCCAAGGCCGGCTGCCCTTCGCCGGGCTTCCTGTGACCCACCAGTCCGTCTGGCGTTCCTGGCCGTCAACATGTCGGTGGGCCCTGACAACATCACGGTCATGACCGACATCGATGGCCTCGTACAGCGCGTCGCCGCCCGAGCTGCGTCCGACGGCACGGACCTTCCCGCACCCGTCGGCGATGCCCGGATCGCCGAGGCCGAGGCGCGACTGGGCTTCTCGCTGCATCCCCTCCTCGTACGCCTGTACCGCGACGTCGCCGACGGCGGCTTCGGTCCCGAATACCGGCTGCTGCCGTTGCTCGGCCCGGGTTCCAGCGTCGTTGGCGAGTACCTGACGCGGCGCGAGGCGTCCGTCGGAGCGGAGCACCCCCAGTGGCCCGAAGGCGTTGTACCGATCCTGACCTGGGGGTGCGCCATGTACGCGGGCGTTGATTGTCTCAGTGGGGACGGTCAGGTCCTGCTCTTCGAGCCGAACCCGTACAGCGGCGGATCGTGGGATGAGTGCTGGTTCCTCGACTCCACCAGCCTCTCAGCGTGGCTGGAGACATGGCTCGCCGGGACGGGCTGGTTCGAGGAGGAGGCGCTCGAAGGCGACGACCTGGTCGAGCCGCGTCCATGGGACCAGGCCGCAAGTCGGCTGCGCTCCTAGTGTCCTGAGTCCTTGATCCGTCGTTGGTCAGTGCATGGGACGTCCTGGGCCGAGGCTGGCCGAGCTGGTGTTGTCGGATCACGAGCGGCAG
>NZ_JBHZCN010000045.1:0-31053 GCF_042755465.1 Kitasatospora sp. NPDC059160
GGCCGCCCGAGGTCGTCGTCGTCCACCTCACCGGCGCGTACACCGCTACCGGGGAACCGGTGTACACAGATGAGGCGGGCGCATTCCGGGTGGCGATCGAAGGAGAGGTGGCCCGGCCGCTCACCGCGCTGCCGGGGCCCGGCCGCCATACCTGCCTACACGCCGTGCCACTGCCCTGACCGGATGCTCGCGGCCCTCGGCCGCTACAGCGTCACCGCCTCCACCCCGGCCGCTGGCGCCCTGCGCCCGCTGCGTGACCCGGACGTGGCCGGGCTCGGCCTGGATGAAGACGACCAGATGTAGGGCGCGCAAGCTAACTGGTGATGGCCGGTCCGGGCTGGATCTCATTCTGCTGGGATTGGGCGACGGGGAACGTCACGCCGGTGAGGTCTTCGGAGACGGCCCACAGCCGTTGCTGGACGGCTCTCTCGTACGACTGCGCGCTGGAGGCGGCAGCTGAGGGTCCAAGGGAGTCCCTGTCCCTGAGATCGCGAAGAAACTGACCATCAAGACCGGGACGAACGCAGGCAGGTCGACGTCGGTCGCCTCCCTGTACCGGGCACTCGCGGAAGCCGAGACCACCGCGGCCGACGACGGTCTGCCACTGCGACCCGGGCCCGTACGCATCCGGCGGCCCGATGGCTCGCTCACCCCCGAGGAGATCGACCTCCGCGAACGGCTCCAGGACCAGCCCCACCCGAACGCCGAGCTGCGGTAGTCGTGCCCACGACCTGCCCCGAACCCGTGATCACCGCCTTAGCGTTAACCGCTGTATCGGAGTCGTACGCCCTCTCGCGGCGTGAGCCCTGTGGCCTGCACTCGTACCTCAAGTTCTGCGGGTAGATGCCAGCCTTCGACGGTCGGCGCCATGTAGAGCCTGGCTTTGAGGCCGATCAGCAACTGGCGGCGGTGTTCCTGGTCGGCCTGGGTCCAGGCGTCGGCGAAGGTCTGGCCGGTTTCGACGTCGATCCACGCGGCGGGGCGTTGCGGAAGGGCGGCGAGGCGTCGGCGTTCGTCGACGAATACCTCGAGGGCTTCGGCGTACTCGTCGTCGCCACCTGGGTAGTCGAATAGGCCGCGACGCTTCTCCTCCCGAAGGTCCTTCATGGCCTGGGCGACGTGGTTCAGCTGCTCGGTGTGGTCCTCTCCAGGGACGAACCTGCGCACCGTCATGGCCAGGCCGCCGAGGCGCACCACCAGTGCCGCGACCGCGGCGGTGACCCGCTCTCCCTTGACGGACTGCCCCTTGCACGCCGGTTTCCCGGTCTTTCGCGCGCATCGGTAGTACTCGTAGATCCGACCGTTCCTTCGCCAGCTCGTTCCCGAACGACGACTCGCGGCCCTTGCGGTAGTCCAGGGTGATCCCGTCGTCGGTGAAGACCAGGACCTTGTGGTTCTCCTCCGCCCAATGCGCCACGTCCGCACAGTCCTTCGCGGACCGGAACGCCCGGTCCACCTTCGCCCACACCAACGCGTCCCACTCACCCTGCCGCTCGGTCAGCCACGGACCCAGGTCCGGACGCTTCCACGGCGTGACCTCCGCGGAGACGTCCAGATCCTCGAAGGACCCGACGATCTCCCACTCCTTCGCCAGCGCGTGCCGGGTCGCCGTCTCCGCCTGGATCAGGTGCGACACCTTGCCCTCGTTACCGTGCGTGTCCGAGACACGCGAACCCACCACCGCCCGAACCGGCGCCGAAGCCGTGATGATGCTCACAGGAGGTCCCCTACCGCCCAGGCCAGCAGGCACCCTCGAACAGGCTGCGCTCGAACGGGTGGACCTTTTTCGAAAAGGTGTCGTTCCGCTGGCGCATCGACCTCCAGGTCGCCACCCCGGGCCTCGCCGACAGGACCGTCGAGGCCTACGTCGAACGCGCCGCTTCCCACGCCGAGCGCTGGAGCGACCACGCGCCGGTGACCGTGGTGTTCGACCACCAGTTCTGACAGCTCTCCACGGGCAGGGCTCCCAGGAGACCGGGAGCCCTGCCCGGACATCTCGACCGCACCGACTCGGACAGCGGGCCGCCGGCCTTCCGGGCGTACGGGGCCGCCTCGCTGCCGCAGTGTCGGGTGGTCGTGCCGTCGTGGGCCCGGGAGCCCTTGGGGACGAGCCCGACGACGTCCAGGTCGGACGTCGCATCGGCGACCGTCGGCGCCAAGCCCGCCGCCGAGCCCGCCGCCAAGTCCGTCGGCACACCGAGCCCTTGCGCGTCAGCGTGCACGCCGTCCCGTACCGCTGGAGCGAGCCGTCCCCGGCCTCCACGCCCCAGGAGTCCGACCTACCGCCCCCGGCGTGGCAGATCGGCCCTCGTCAACTATCCTCCCGAATCAGCTTGTTGACGTGAGCACACCCGATTGTCTCGCCAAATTGCCCATTCGAGGCAGTACTTGATTATCGTTCACAGTACTCTCATATCGACGGGGATCGACCGGCGGCGACTCACGCAAACCCCCTCGGGCGAAACCCGCCCGCCACTCAATCCGGCTGTGGCACAGCGCATTTGATCACGGCCGTCGCACCGCCGGCCCGTCGGGGCGCGGAGGCCGGGCTCGGGACGATCAAGAACGTGCAGCATTCAATGAGCGCGTGCTCACGTGAGCCGGATCACGCGGAGCCCCCGACCGCCGAGCGGGGCGTCGCCGAGCCGATTGGCCTGCGCCCTGGGGATACTGGGGATCCTCGGCAGCCGGGCATCCCCTCGGCCGATGCGATCGCATGTCAGCGCGCCATACCAAGAGGTGCGCCGTCGATCCAGACCTTCTATCCCGACGATTTACAAGTATTCTGTCTCCAACCGTGCGGAAACTCTCCGGGACCGGTCCTGGGATCAAGGGGTTTCCGCCGGGCGGTCGAAGCGTTTTTCGTTACTGGGAGTGACTTATGGCGGATGGTCACACAATGGATTTCAGTGTCCTCGGCCCGTTAGCAGTACAGGCTGACGGAATATCGGTGAATCCGGGCTCGGCGCGCCAGCGGGCGGTATTGTCCGCCCTCCTCCTCACTCCGGGTCAGCCCGTGACGGCGGAGCAACTCGCCGAAGCCGTCTGGCCGAGGAATCCTCCGAACGACGTCATGACGAACCTGCACAGCTACGTGTCGAATCTCCGGCGGATCCTGGAGCCGAACCGGCCACCCCGCTGCCGCGACACCGTTCTGAGGCGCGAGCCGAACGGCTACGTACTGGCGGTGGACACCGACTGCATCGACGCGACGCTCTTCGAACGCCTTCTGCACGACGGCCGGCGGCTGCTCCAGGCGGGACTGCACCAGAAGGCCGGGCGGACGCTGGGGAGCGCATTGGCGCTGTGCCGGGGAACGGCCTACCCCGAGGTGAGCGACTACGCGCTCGGGGCCCAAGCGGCCGCACGCTTCGAGGAGTTGCGGCTGCTGGCACTGGAGAGCCTGTGGGAGGCGAGGCTGTCCGAAGCGCGGGACTACTCGGTGGTCGCCGCCGAACTACCGGCGCTCACCTCGCGATTCCCGACCCGGGAGCGGTTCAGCTGGCTGCTGATGAAGGCCCTGTACCGGTCCGGTCGGCGGGCCGACGCGATCGACGCGTACCACCGGACCCGACGGACCCTGGCGGACGAGTACGGCGTGGACCCGGGCGCCGAGTTGCAGGAGCTGTTCGGCTCGATCCTGCGCGGCGACCCCGTCGCGGGCTGCGCATGAGCACGCCGCGACGATAGGCCCCCGACGACGGCCCGGTGGCGACGGCTGACACAGCCGTCGCCACCGGGTCCGCTTTTTCGCCACCTCGATGACATGCTCATGCAATTTCGCTTGCCTTGCAGGCAACTCACGCTCGCGACCCGGGTTCCGCCCGCACTCCAAGACTCCTCCAAGTGGACTCCAAGTCGACTCCAAGTCACTGCCAAGATCATCCTGGCAGGCTCTCGGTCAACCGAGCCGCTGGATCGAGATGAGGCGTCGGCAGCCCTCTCGCCCGAGCCGCTGGGTGGACAGCGACCGCACGCATGCGGCACGCGCAGTAGCCGTCCGCTCCGCCGGACCGGCGAGCACATCAGGACCACGAGGAAAGCCGAGTAGCCAGTGCCGCAGACGAGTTGTGAGCACGACCCGGTCGCCGTCGTCGGGCTGTCCGGCCCGACGCCCGGAGCCGACAGCGACCAGCAGGGCTACGACGGCCCTGACGGCGGCCCCGCGTTCTTCGGGCTTCCGGCCGCCCTGGCCGCCGAACTCGGCCCCGCGGACTGGAGGTTGTCGGAGCTCGCCTGGAGCGCGCTGGAGGACGCCGGGATCCTCCCCGCCTCGCTGCGCGGAAGCCGAACCGGTGTCTTCCTCGCACCGTCGTCGCCGGACCGATCGGCGCAGCAGTCACCGCAGCACTCGCCGGAGCGCCTTGCCGCCATACTGGGCCTCCACGGCCCGCAGGCCGCTCCCGGACCGTCGGAAGCACCGGTGCAGGCCGCCGTCGCGCTCGCCGCGGAGGCGCTGCGCCGCGGGGAGTGCGACCTCGCCCTCGCCGGCGACGGCGGCACGGTCCTCGCCGTGCTCCGGCGGCTGCCCGACGCGCGACGCGACGGCGCCCGGGTCCTGGGTGTGGTCTCCTGCGGCCGACCCGCGTCCGGCCCGGGTGTCCTCGAACTGCTCGGCGCCGTACCGGCCGATCCCCCGGCAGCCCCCGGGGCACGGCCCGCCGCCCGGCCGCTCCTCGTCACGGAGCGCACACCCCTGGTCCTCTCCGCCCGCAGCGACGCCGCCCTGCGGGCCCAGGCGCAGGCGCTCCGCGAGCGGCTGGCGGCCGACCCGGGCCTCCGGCTCGCCGACGTCGGCCACTCGCTGTCCACCACCAGGACGGCGTTCGAGCAGCGCGCCGTCCTGGTCGCCGAGAACCGCGTGGACGCCCTGCACGGACTGCGGGCCGTCGCCGAGGGCGGGTTCGCGCCGTCACTCGTCCGCGGGACGGCGGACACCGGGCGCGGAGTCGTCTTCGTCTTCCCGGGCCAGGGCACGCAGTGGCGGGGCATGGCCCTCGACCTGCTGGAGTCCTCGGAGCTCTTCCGGGACCACATGAAGGCCTGTGAGGACGCCCTCGCACCGTACGTCCCGTGGTCACTGGCCGACGTGCTGCGCGAGGCCCCCGGCGCCCCCGCCCCGGTGGCGGTGGACGTCGTCCAACCCGTCCTGTTCGCCGTGATGGTCTCGCTCGCGGCGCTGTGGCGCGCCGCCGGCGTGGCACCGGCCGCCGTGGTGGGCGCCAGCCTGGGCGAGATCGCGGCCGCCCACGTCGCCGGTGCGCTCACCCTGGAGGAGGCCGCCCAGGTCGTGGCGCTGTGGAGCCGGTCGCAGGCCGCCGCAGCCGGACAGGGCGATCTGGCCTCCGTCCTGCTGCCCCGCGAACAGCTGGCGCCACGGCTCGCCCGGTGGCAGGGCCGACTCGTCGTCGCCGGGACCAACGGCCCGCGATCCACCCTGTTCTCCGGTGACCGGGGGGCCGTGGACGAGCTGCTGGCCGAACTGGCAGCCGAGGGGGTGCGGGCACGACGTCTGAGCAACGGACTCGCCGCACACTCCCCCGCACTCGGCCTCGACCGCGACGGCATCCTCGACGGCCTCGCCGCGATCCGCCCGCGCAGCTCCGCCGTACCGTTCTACTCCTCCTCGACCGGCGGGCTCCTGGACACCGCGGCCCTGGACGCCGCGTACTGGCTGCGGAACATCACCAGCGAGATCCGCTTCGAGGACGCCACCCGCGCGCTGCTGGCCCACGGGCACCGGCTCTTCCTGGAGGTGAGCCCGCACCCCGGCCTCCTCGGCGGCCTCCAGGAGACCCTGGACGACGAGGGTCTGACGGGCGGCGCCGTCGTCGTCGGCACCCTGCGCCGCGACCAGGGCGGGGCGGACCGGTTCCTCAGCTCGATGGCCGAACTGCACGTCCGAGGGGCCGCACCGGACTGGGCGGCCGCCCTCGGCGGATCCGGCGCACAGCGGGTCCCGCTGCCGACGTACCCGTTCCGCGCCGCCCGCCCGGACACCGCACGACCGGACACCGCCCGCGCGGGCGCCGTCGACGCGACCGCCGACCGGGCCCGCACCGCACCACAGGACTGGGTCCGTGACCTCGTCCGCGCCGAGATCACCGCGCTGTGCGGCCACGCGGCGGCCGCCACCCCCGAGGACCGGCCGCTCCGGGACCTCGGGTTCGACTCCGCCATGGCCGTCGAGCTGCGCAACCGGCTCATGGCGGCGACCGGTCTGGCCCTGCCCCTCACCCTGCTCTTCGACCACCCGACGCCGAAGGCCCTGAACCGCCACCTGCTCGCCCGGCTCACCGGAGAGGACGACGCCCCGGAGGCGGAGGCGACCGCCGACGGACAGCCGCCGGCCGTCGGCCACGACGCGGCCGGCGAGCAGGAGCCGATCGCGATCGTCGCGATGGCCTGCCGGTTCCCCGGCGAGGTCCGCAGCCCCGAACAGCTCTGGCGGCTCGTGGCGGACGGCCGCGACGCCGTCTCCTCGTTCCCCGACAACCGGGGCTGGGAGCTGGACTCGCTGTACGACCCCGACCCGTCCCGCAGCGGCCACACGTACACCCGTCAGGGCGGCTTCCTGCACGACGCCGACCGGTTCGACGCCGCCTTCTTCGGGATCAGCCCGCGCGAGGCGCTGGCGATGGACCCGCAGCAGCGGCTGCTGCTGGAGAGCTCCTGGGAGGCGTTCGAGCGGGCCGGCATCGCGCCGGAGTCCCTGCGCGGCAGCCGGACCGGCGTGTACGTCGGCGCGATGACCCAGGACTACGGGGCCCGCATGCACGAGGCGAGCGACCTCGTCGAAGGGCACGTCCTGACCGGCACCACCGTGAGCGTCCTGTCCGGCCGGCTGTCGTACGTATTCGGCCTGGAGGGCCCGGCGATCACGGTGGACACCGCGTGCTCCTCCTCGCTGGTCGCGCTCCACCTGGCCTGCCAGTCACTGCGCAGGGGCGAGTGCTCGACCGCCCTCGCCGGCGGCGCGGCGGTCATGGCCGCCCCCGGCATGTTCGTCGAGTTCAGCCGCCAACGCGGCCTCGCCCCCGACGGACGCTGCAAGGCCTTCGCAGCCGCCGCCGACGGCACCGGCTGGGGCGAGGGCGTCGGCGTCCTCCTACTGGAACGGCTCTCCGACGCCCAGCGCAACGGGCACCCGGTCCTCGCCGTCATCCGCGGCTCCGCCGTCAACCAGGACGGCGCCTCCAACGGGCTCTCCGCGCCCAACGGGCCGTCGCAGCAGCGGGTGATCCGGGCCGCCCTCGCGGACGCCCGGCTGGCCGCGGCCGACGTGGACGCGGTCGAGGCGCACGGCACCGGCACCCGACTGGGCGACCCGATCGAGGCGCAGGCCCTGCTCGCCACCTACGGACAGCAGCGGCCGGCCGAACGGCCGCTGCTGCTGGGCTCGTTGAAGTCCAACATCGGGCACACCCAGGCGGCCGCCGGGGTCGGCGGCGTGATCAAGATGGTGCTGGCGATGCGGCACGGCGTGCTGCCGCGCACGCTGCACGTCGACGAGCCCTCCCCGCACGTGGACTGGTCCTCCGGTGCCGTCGAACTGCTCACCGAGGCACGGGAATGGCCGGCCGGGGAGCGGACCCGACGAGCCGCCGTGTCCTCGTTCGGGATCAGCGGGACGAACGCGCACGTCATCCTGGAAGAGGCGCCCGCCGCCGAGGAGCCGACGCCCACGACACCCGCCCCGGCGGTCGTGCCGTGGGTGCTGTCCGCCCGGGACGAGCGGGCCCTGCGTGCCCAGGCCGAGCGGCTGCGGGCGGCGGTCGAGGCTCACCCGGAGTGGGAACCGGCCGCGGTGGCCGCAGCGCTGGTGTCGGGCCGGACCGTGTTCGAGCAGCGGGCGGTGGTGATCGGGCAGGACCGCGCGGAGTTGTTGAGCGGACTCATAGCCGTCGCCGAGGGGACCGCTCCCATCGGCAGCGGCAGCTTCGAGCGTCCGGTGTTCGTGTTCCCCGGACAGGGCTCGCAGTGGATCGGCATGGGCGCCGAACTCCTGGACACCTCACCCGTGTTCGCCGCCTCCATCGCCCGCTGCCAGGACGCCCTGGCCCCGCACATCGACTGGTCGTTGACGGACGCCCTGCGCGGCACCCTGGACCTCGCACGCGTCGACGTCGTCCAGCCCACCCTGTTCGCCGTCATGGTCGCCCTCGCCGAACTCTGGCAGTCCCTCGGCATCCACCCCGCCGCCGTGATCGGCCACTCCCAGGGCGAGATCGCCGCCGCCACCATCGCCGGCGCCCTCACCCTCGAAGACGGCGCACGGATCGCCGCCCTGCGCAGCCGCGCCATCCTCGCCATCAGCGGACAGGGCGGCATGGCGTCCATTCCCCTCGGCCACCAGGACACCGTCGAGCTGTTGAAGGCCTGGGAGGGACGGCTGAGCGTCGCCGCCCACAACGGCCCCACCACCACCGTCATCGCCGGCGACCACCACGCCCTCGACCAACTCCTCACCCACTGCGAGAACTCGGACATCCGCGCCCGCCGCATCGACGTCGACTACGCCTCCCACACCCACCACGTCGAACAACTCCGCGACCAGCTCGCCGAACAGCTCAGCGGCATCACCCCCAAACCCGCCGACATCCCCTTCTACTCCACCGTCACCGGCGAACGGATCGACACCACCCGCCTCGACGCGGACTACTGGTACACCAACCTCCGCCAGCCGGTCCTCCTCGAACCGACCCTCCGCGACCTCGCCACCCACGGTCACACCAGCTACCTCGAAATCAGCCCCCACCCCGTCCTCACCCCCGCCATCGAGGAAACCCTCGACACCGCAGCCCCCACCCTCGTGACCGGCACCCTCCGCCGGAACGAGGGCGGCCTCCGCCGACTGCTCACCTCGGCCGCCGCGATCCACACCCACGGCCGCCCCGTCGACTGGACGACCCTGCTCCCCACCGACGGTCCCCACCAGGTCGACCTGCCCACCTACCCCTTCCAGGGCGAACGCTTCTGGCTGACCGCACCCACGGCGGCCAATCCCCGCACCGCCGGACTCGACACCGCCGAGCACCCGCTGCTCGCCGCCGCCGTCCCGCTGCCGGACGACGAGGGCATGCTCCTCACCGGCCTGCTCTCCCTCACCACCCACCCCTGGCTCGCCGACCACGCCGTCTTCGGCACCGCGCTCCTCCCCGGCACCGCCCTCGTCGAACTCGCCCTCCACGCCGGCCGTCAGGTCGCCTGCGAGTACCTCGAAGAGCTGACGCTGGAAGCGCCGCTCGTCCTCCCCGAACAGCAGCCCGTCCGGTTCCAGGTCCGCGTCGGCGCGCCCGACGAGGCCGACCGACGCCCCGTCACCATCCACTCCGTCCGCCACTCCGCCCAGCACACCGGGGACGGCTGGACCAGGCACGCGACCGGGATTCTGGCAGTGGAGGGCCCGGGCCACGCAGCGACCACAGACGGGTCGCAGCCCTGGACAGCGACGCTCGATCCGGCCGACGCGCTCTACGACCGGCTGGCCGACGTCGGTTTCGACTACGGTCCGGCGTTCCAGGGCCTCCGGGCCGTCGGTCGGCACGGCAACGAGATCCTGGCCGAGGTCGCGCTCCCGCGCGAACGCCACGACGACCGCTTCGACCTGCACCCGGCCCTCCTGGACGCGGCCCTGCACGCCTGCCTGCTGGAGGGATCGGACGGCGTCCGCCTGCCGTTCGCCTGGTCCGACGTCGTCCTCCACCCCACGGCGGCCACCTCGCTGCGCGTCCGGCTCACCCCGACCGGCCCCGACACCGTCTCCCTCACCGCCACCGACGAGGCCGGAAGCCCGGTCGTCTCGGTCGGCTCGCTGACGCTGCGGCCGGTGACGCCCGAGCAGTTCAGCGCCGCCGCCCACGGCCGCCACCAGCCGCTGTACCAGGTGGACTGGGTACCGCTGCCGCCCGGTGCCGACGCACCCGACGAGGCGCCGTTCCTCCTGGGCGCCGACCACACCGACGACACCGACGAGACCCGCGACTCCGGCTACGCCGGCCCCGCCGATCTGCTCGCGATCCGGGCCCCGCTGCCGACCACGGTCGTGGCGGCCTTCGGGCCCGGGGTCGGAGCGTCCGTCGAGAACGTCCACGCGGCGGCCGGGCACACCCTGGACCTCGTCCGGGCCTGGCTCGACTCGGAGCGCTTCGCCGACGGCCGGCTCGTGCTGCTCACCCGTGGCGCCGTGGCGGTGGATCCGGCCGACGACGTCACGGACCTGGTCCACGCCCCGCTGTGGGGCCTGGTCCGCTCCGCCCAGTCGGAGAACCCCGGCCGCCTCGTGCTGGCCGACCTCGACGACCACCCCGACTCCTACCCGGCCCTGGTGCGGGCGCTCTCCTCGGCGGAACCCCGACTGGCAGAGCCCCAGTTGGCGGTACGCGAAGGCCGCGTTTCGGCCGCCCGGCTGGCCGTCGCGGCGCCCGGCGCAGCGGAGGCCCCGGCCCCGTTCGGCCCCGCCGGCACCGTGCTGGTGACCGGGGGCACCGGCCTGCTCGGCGGCCTGCTCGCCCGCCACCTGGTGACCCGGTACGGCGTGCGCCACCTGCTGCTCCTCAGCCGGCGGGGGCCCGACGCCGACGGTGCGGCCGAGCTGCGGGACGAACTCACGGCGGCGGGCGCCACGGTGACGGTCGCGGCGTGCGACACGGCCGACCGGGAGGCACTCGCCGCGGCCCTGGCCCAGGTGCCCGCCGAACAGCCGCTGGCCGCCGTGGTCCACACGGCGGGCATCCTGGACGACGGTGTGCTGACGGCCCTGACCCCCGACCGGGTGTCGGCCGTCCTGCGGCCCAAGGTCGACGCGGCGTGGCACCTCCACGAACTGACCCGCGGCAGCGACCTCCGCGCGTTCGTCCTCTTCTCCTCGGCCGCGGGCGTCCTGGGCCAGGCCGGCCAGTCGAGCTACTCGGCGGCCAACGCCTTCCTCGACGCCCTGGCGCAGCGGCGCCGCGCGGAGGGCCTGCCCGCGCACTCCCTGGCCTGGGGACTGTGGGCGGAGTCCAGCGGGATGACCGGCCACCTGGCCGAGGCCGACCTCCGCCGCCTGAGCCGTACGGGCCTCGCCCCCATGCCCTCCGACGAGGGACTCGCGCTCTTCGACGCGGCCCTGCGGACGGACCGCGCGGCGCTGGTGCCGGCCCGGCTGGACACCGCGGCCCTGCGGGTGCAGCCCGAGGTGCCACCGGTGCTCCGCGGCCTGGTCCGGGCCCCGAGGACGCGGGAGACGTCCGCCCCGCAGACCGGGACCTTCCGGCAGCGGTTCGCCGCTCTGGAGGCGCCCGCGCGCGGCCGCGCCCTGCTCGACGTGGTCCGGGCCCAGGTGGCGGCCGTGCTGGGCTACGCCTCTCCGGACCGGGTCGAACCCGATCGCGGCTTCCTCGACCTCGGCCTCGACTCCCTCACCGCGCTCGAACTGCGCAACCGGCTCGGCCGGGAGAGCGGCACCCGGCTGCCCGTCACCCTGATCTTCGACCACCCGACCCCGGCCGCGGTCGCCCGCCACCTGGAGAACGAGGTGTTCCCGGCCGACCGGACCGCGGAGGAAGCGGAGGAACCGGCACCCGATGAAGTCGACGAGGCCGAGTTCCGACGGGCCCTGGCGACGGTCCCGCTGGCCCGCTTCCAGGAGGCCGGGCTGGTCCGCACCCTCCTCCAACTCGCGGACCCGGCGGGCGAACCGGCGGACGCCGACGAGCCGGACCACGGCAGCGCCCTCGACACGATGGACCTGGACAGCCTCATCCGGGTCGCCCTCGGCGACAACTGATCACGCCGCACCACCCCTCTACGGCACGGAGTTTCGGAGTTCGCGATGACCGTATCCAGTGAAGAAGTCGTCAAGGCGCTACGGGCTTCCCTCAAGGAGGCCGAACTGCTGCGGCAGCAGAACCGGAAACTGACCGCTGCGGCCTCCGACCCGATCGCCATCGTCGGCATGGCCTGCCGCTACCCGGGGGGCGTCACCTCGCCCGAGGGCCTCTGGCAGCTGGTCGCGAGCGGCGGCGACGCCGTCACCGCCTTCCCGGAGGACCGCGGCTGGGACCTGGACGCGCTCTACGACTCCGACCCCGAGGCGGTCGGAAAGACCTACGCCCGGGCCGGCGGCTTCCTCCACGAGGCCGCGCTCTTCGACCCGGACTTCTTCGGGATCAGCCCGCGCGAGGCGCTCGCCATGCACCCGCAGCAGCGACTGCTGCTGGAGACCTCCTGGGAGGCCTTCGAGCGGGCCGGCATCGACCCGGCCTCCGTCCGCGGCAGCCGGACCGGTGTGTTCGCCGGCGTGATGCACCAGGACTACGCCGCGCGGCTGCGCCGCACCCCCGACGACCTCGAGGGCTACCTGATGACGGGCAGCCTGGGCAGCGTGGTGTCCGGGCGGGTCGCGTACAGCCTGGGCCTGGAGGGGCCCGCGATCACCGTGGACACGGCGTGCTCCTCGTCGCTGGTCGCGCTGCACCTCGCCGGACAGGCGCTGCGCAACGGGGAATGCACGATGGCCCTCGTCGGCGGCGTCACCGTGATGACCGGACCGGGCGGCTTCGTCGAGTTCAGCCGTCAGCGGGCGCTGTCCCCCGACGGGCGCTGCCGGGCCTTCGCGGCCGCCGCCGACGGCACCGGCTGGGCGGAGGGTGTCGGCGTCCTGCTGCTGGAGCGGCTCTCCGACGCCCGGCGCAACGGGCACCAGGTCCTCGCCGTGGTGCGCGGCTCGGCCGTCAACCAGGACGGAAGCAGCAGCGGGTTCTCCGCGCCCAACGGGCCCGCCCAGCAGCGGGCGATCCGGGACGCGTTGAAGAACGCCCGGCTGGCCGCCGCCGACGTGGACGCCGTGGAGGCCCACGGCACCGGCACCCGGTTGGGCGACCCGATCGAGGCGCAGGCGCTGTTCGCCACCTACGGCAAGGACCGGCCGGCCGAACGGCCGCTGCTGCTGGGCTCGTTGAAGTCCAACATCGGCCACGCGCAGGCCGCGGCCGGGGTCGGCGGCGTGATCAAGATGGTGATGGCGATGCGGCACGGCGTACTGCCGCAGACGCTGCACGTCGACGAGCCCACCCCGCACGTGGACTGGTCCTCCGGCGCCGTCGAACTGCTCACCGAGGCACGGGAATGGCCGGCCGGGGAGCGGACCCGACGAGCCGCCGTGTCCTCGTTCGGGATCAGCGGGACGAACGCGCACGTGATCCTGGAGGAGGCGCCGGCTGCTTCGCCCGCCGCCTCGCCGGAGGACACCGCCACCGACTCGCCGTTCCCCGTCGTGCCGTGGGTCCTCTCCGCCCGCGACGAGCAGGCGCTGCGCGCGCAGGCAGGACAGTTGGCCGCGTTCCTCCAGGAGCGCCCCGACACCGACCTGCGGGCCGTCGGCCACACCCTGCTCACCGGACGGGCCCACCTGGACCACCGGGCCGTCGCCATCGGCGAGAACCGTGAGGAACTGCTCAACGCTCTCACCGCCATCGCCGACGGCACCGCTCCCACCGGCAGCGGCAGCTACGAGCGCCCGGTGTTCGTCTTCCCCGGACAGGGCTCGCAGTGGATCGGCATGGGCGCCGAACTCCTCGACACCTCACCCGTGTTCGCCGCCAGCATCGCCCGCTGCCAGGACGCCCTGGCCCCGCACATCGACTGGTCGCTGACGGACGCCCTGCGCGGCACCCTCGACCTCGGGCGGGTCGACGTCGTCCAGCCCACCCTGTTCGCCGTCATGGTCGCCCTCGCCGAACTCTGGCAGTCCCTCGGCATCCACCCCGCCGCCGTCATCGGACACTCCCAAGGCGAGATCGCCGCCGCCACCATCGCCGGCGCCCTCACCCTCGAAGACGGCGCCCGCATCGCCGCCCTGCGCAGCCGCGCCATCCTCGCCATCAGCGGACAGGGCGGCATGGCCTCCATCCCCCTCGGCCACCAGGACACCGTCCAGCTGCTGACCGCCTGGAACGGACGACTCAGCATCGCCGCCCACAACGGCCCCACCACCACCGTCATCGCCGGCGACCACGACGCCCTCGACCAACTCCTCACCCACTGCGACGAAACCGGCATCCGCGCCCGCCGCATCGACGTCGACTACGCCTCCCACACCCACCACGTCGAAACCATCCGCCAACACCTCGCCACCGAACTCGCCGGCATCACCCCGACGGAAGCCACCATCCCCTTCTACTCCACCGTCACCGGCGAGCGAATCGACACCACCCGCCTCGACGCCGACTACTGGTACACCAACCTCCGCCAACCCGTCCTCCTCACCGACGCCCTCAACTCCGCCCTCGCCGACGGCCACCACACCTTCATCGAGGCCAGCCCCCACCCCGTCCTCACCACCACCGTCCAGGACACCGCCGAAGCCGCCGACCAGCCCGCCGTCACCACCGGCACCCTCCGCCGGAACGAAGGCACCTGGACCCGACTCCTCACCTCGGCCGCCCACCTCCACACCCACGGCCACGCCGTCGACTGGACCCTCTTCCTCGCCCCCGGCACCCACCCCGACCTCCCCACCTACCCCTTCCAGCACCAGCACCTGTGGATCGAGGACACCGCCGTCGCCTCTGCCTCCCCGGCGGGGTACAGCACCCAGGACGCGGGTTTCTGGGAGGCCGTCGAGGAGCAGGACGTCGCCGCCGTGGCCGCGACGCTGCAGGTGGACGACGACGAGCGACGGCGGTCGCTGAGCGCCCTGCTGCCCGCGCTCTCCTCGTGGCACCGGCAGAGCCGCGACCGGTCGGCGGTGGACGACTGGCGGTACGGGATCGCCTGGAAGCCCGTGCCCGAGGGCGCCGCGTCCGCCCTCTCCGGCACCTGGCTGGTGGTCGTTCCCGCGGGCTGCGCGGACGACGCCTGGGTCACCGGAGCCGTACGCCTCCTCGGCCTGCGCGGCGCCCGGCCCGTGGTCCTGGAGGCGGGCGCGGCCGACGCGGACCGCGACGTGCTGGCCGCGCGGCTGGGCGAGGTGCTCGACGACGGCGGGTCCGGCCCGGCCGGCCTGCTGTCCTTCCTGGGACTGGACGCCCGCCGCCACCCCGGGAAGCACACCGTGACGAGCGGCCTCGCGCTGACGCTGGCGCTGGTCCAGGCCCTGGCCGACCTCGGCCTCCGGGCGCCGCTGTGGTGCGCCACGCGCGGCGCCGTGTGCGCCGGACCGTCCGACGGCCCGGCGGATCCGGTGCAGGCCCAGTTGTGGGGCCTCGGCCGGGTCGTCGCCCTTGAGCAGTCGCAGCTCTGGGGCGGACTGGTCGACCTGCCCGAGGAGCCCGACGAGCGGGCGCTCGGCCGGCTGGCCCGGGCGCTCTCGGGATCCTCCGGGGAGGACCAGGTGGCGGTCCGTCCGGCCGGCCTGTTCGCGCGGCGGATGGTCCGTGCGCAGCTCGGCGCCGCCAAGCCCGTCCGGGGCTGGCGTCCCGGGGGCACGGTGCTGGTCACCGGCGGCACCGGGAGCCTCGGCCCCCGGCTCGCGCGCTGGCTGGCCGACCACGGCGCCGAGCACCTCGTCCTGGCCAGCCGCTCGGGCCCGGACGCCCCGGGCGCCGCCGACCTGGCCGCCGAGTTGGAGGGTCGGGGCGTGGCCGTCACCCTGGCCGCGTGCGACGTGGCGGACCGCGACGCGGTCGCCGGGCTGCTCGACCGGCTGCGGGCGGACGGCCACACGGTGCGGGCCGTCCTGCACACGGCCGCGTTCATCGAACTGACCTCCGTCGCCGACACCACCCTGGAGAGCCTCGACCAGGTGCTGGCCGCCAAGGTGGACGGCGCCCGGCACCTGGCCGACCTGCTCGACCCGGACCAGCTCGACGCCTTCGTCCTGTTCTCCTCGATCGCCGCCTTCTGGGGCAGCGGCGACCACGCCGCCTACGCGGCCGCCAACGCGGCGCTCGACGCCCTCGCCGAGCAGGGCCGCGCGCAGGGCCTGCCGATGCTGTCGGTCGCCTGGGGCGTCTGGGAGGACGCCGTCAACACCTGGAAGAACCTGGGCGACCCGGACGTCGAACGCACCCGTCGCCGCGTGCGCGGACAGGGTCTGCCGCTGATGGCCCCCGAGCTGGCGATCGCCGCCCTGCAGCAGGCGCTGGACCACGACGACACCTTCGTCGCGGTGGCCGAGGTCGACTGGCAGCGCTTCGTCCCGTTGTTCACCGCGGTGCGCCCGAGCCCCCTGCTCACCGGACTCCCCGAGGCGCGTGCCGTGCTGGCGTCGTCCGCCGGGACGGCGACCGGTGCGGCGGCCGACGCGGCCGGCTCCGGCTCCGAGCTCCGGCGGTCCCTCGCGGACCTGTCCGAGCCGGACCAGGTCCGCGCGCTCACCGACCTCGTCACCGCGCACGCCGTCGCGGTGCTGGGGCACAGCACCGCGGACGGCATCCGGCCCGACCGGGCCTTCAAGGACCTGGGGTTCGAGTCGCTGACGGCGGTCGAACTGCGCAACCGGCTGGCCTCCGCCACCGGCCTGCGCCTCCCGGCGACGCTGGTCTTCGACTACCCGACACCGACCGCGCTCGCCAGCCAACTGCGGCGCGACATCCTGGAGTTGGGGGCACCGGAGCTGCCCGCCCCGGCCGGGACCGCCACCCCGGCGGGCGACGGCGCGGATGACGACGAGGCGATCGCGATCGTGGGCACGGCCTGCCGCTTCCCCGGTGGCGTGACGACGCCCGAGCAGCTGTGGCAGCTGCTCGCCACGGACGGCGACGTCGTCTCCGACCTGCCCACCGACCGCGGCTGGGACCCGGACGCGGTACCCGGCCAGCAGGGCGGCTTCGTCCGGGACGTGGACGGGTTCGACGCCGCGTTCTTCGGGATCAGCCCGCGCGAGGCGCTGGCGATGGACCCGCAGCAGCGGCTGCTGCTGGAGACCTCCTGGGAGGCCTTCGAGCGGGCCGGCATCGACCTGACCGCCCTGCGCGGCAGCCGGACCGGCGCCTTCGTCGGCGCCATGCAGCACGGGTACGGCGTCCGTTCGGCCGACGCATCGGCCGCCATCGAGGACTACGTCATCACCGGCAGCGTCACCAGCGTCATCTCGGGCCGACTGGCCTACGCGTTCGGCCTGGAGGGGCCGGCCATCACCGTCGACACCGCGTGCTCGTCCTCCCTGGTCGCGCTCCACCTGGCCGCCCGGGCCCTGCGGGCCGGCGAGTGCTCGATGGCCATCGCGGGCGGTGCGGTGGTGATGCCGACCCCGGACTCGTTCATCGGGTTCAGCCGCATGGGCGCGCTGTCCGAGACCGGCCGCTGCAAGGCGTTCTCCGACGATGCCGACGGGTTCGGCCTCTCCGAGGGGGTCGGCGTGGTGCTGGTCGAACGGCTCTCCGACGCCCGCCGCAACGGTCACCCCGTCCTCGCCGTGATCCGCGGCTCGGCCGTCAACCAGGACGGCGCCTCCAACGGGCTGGCCGCCCCCAACGGCCCGTCGCAGCAGCGGGTGATCCGGGCCGCCCTCGCGGACGCCCGGCTCACCACCGCCGACGTGGACGCGGTCGAGGCGCACGGCACCGGCACCCGGCTGGGTGACCCGATCGAGGCGCAGGCCCTGCTCGCCACCTACGGCAAGGACCGGCCCGCCGAACGCCCGCTGCTGCTGGGCTCGTTGAAGTCCAACATCGGCCACACCCAGGCCGCGGCCGGGATCGCCGGTGTGATCAAGATGGTACTCGCCCTGCACAACGAGGTGCTTCCGCGCACCCTCCACGTCAGCGAGCCCACCTCCCACGTCGACTGGTCCGCCGGTGCCGTCGAACTGCTCACCGAGGCACGGGAATGGCCGCAGGAGGACGGGCGTCCGCGACGGGCGGGCGTCTCCGCCTTCGGGATCAGCGGGACGAACGCTCACGTGATCCTGGAGGAGGCGCCGGCTGCTTCGCCCGCCGCCTCGCCGGAGGACGCCGCCACCGACTCGCCGTTCCCCGTGGTGCCGTGGGTCCTCTCCGCCCGCGACGAGCAGGCGCTGCGCGCCCAGGCAGGACAGTTGGCCGCGTTCCTCCAGGAGCGCCCCGACACCGACCTGCGGGCCGTCGGCCACACCCTGCTCACCGGACGGGCCCACCTGGACCACCGGGCCGTCGCCATCGGCGAGAACCGTGAGGAACTGCTCAGCGCTCTCGCCGCCATCGCCGACGGCACCGCTCCCACCGGCAGCGGCAGCTACGACCGTCCGGTGTTCGTGTTCCCCGGACAGGGCTCGCAGTGGATCGGCATGGGCGCCGAACTCCTCGACACCTCACCCGTGTTCGCCGCCTCCATCGCCCGCTGCCAGGACGCCCTGGCCCCGCACATCGACTGGTCGCTGACGGACGCCCTGCGCGGCACCCTCGACCTCGGGCGGGTCGACGTCGTCCAGCCCACCCTGTTCGCCGTCATGGTCGCCCTCGCCGAACTCTGGCAGTCCCTCGGCATCCACCCCGCCGCCGTCATCGGCCACTCCCAAGGCGAGATCGCCGCAGCCACCATCGCCGGAGCCCTCACCCTCCACGACGGCGCCCGCATCGCCGCCCTGCGCAGCCGCGCCATCCTCGCCATCAGCGGACAGGGCGGCATGGCGTCCATCCCCCTCGGCCACCAGGACACCGTCGAGCTGTTGAAGGCCTGGGACGGACGGCTGAGCGTCGCCGCCCACAACGGCCCCACCACCACCGTCATCGCCGGCGACCACGACGCCCTCGACCAACTCCTCACCCACTGCGACGAAACCGGCATCCGCGCCCGCCGCATCGACGTCGACTACGCCTCCCACACCCACCACGTCGAAACCATCCGCCAACACCTCGCCACCGAACTCGCCGGCATCACCCCCAAGCCCGCCGACATCCCCTTCTACTCCACCGTCACCGGCGAACGGATCGACACCACCCGCCTCGACGCGGACTACTGGTACACCAACCTCCGCCAACCCGTCCTCCTCACCGACGCGCTGCGCTCCGCCCTCACCGACGGCCACCACACCTTCATCGAGGCCAGCCCCCACCCCGTCCTCACCCCCGCCATCGAGGAAACCCTCGACACCACAACCCCCACCCTCATCACCGGCACCCTCCGCCGCAACGAGGGCGGCCTCCACCGACTGCTCACCTCAGCCGCCGCGATCCACGCCCATGGCCACCCCGTCGACTGGACCCCCTTCCTTACCCCCGGCACCCACCCCGACCTCCCCACCTACCCCTTCCAACGCGAACGCTTCTGGCTGACCGCGCCCACGGCGACGAACCCCCGCACCGCCGGACTCGACTCCGCCGAGCACCCGCTGCTCGCGGCGGCCGTCCCGTTGCCGGACGACGAGGGCATGCTCCTCACCGGCCTGCTCTCCGCCGCCACCCACCCCTGGCTCGCCGACCACGCCGTCTGGGGGACCGTTCTCGCCCCCGGCACGGCCCTCGTCGAACTCGCCCTCCACGCCGGCCGCCGACTCGGCTGCCACCACATCGAGGAGCTCACCCTCCAGGCGCCGCTCGTCCTCCCCGGCCAGGACGGCGTCCGCGTCCAGGTCCGCGTCGGCGCGGCGGACGCCACCGGGCGTCGCGCTCTCACCGTCCACTCCGCCGTGGACGGTTCGGAGGCCGGCGGCGCCTGGACCTGCCACGCGACCGGCACCGCCTCGCCGTCCGAGCCGTCCGAGCCGTCCGCCGGCTGGGCGTCCGGCCGCGTCTGGCCGCCGGCCGGGGCCGAGCCGGTCGAACTCGACGGCCTCTACGAGCGGCTCGCCGTCGACGGCCTCGGGTACGGTCCGGCGTTCCGAGGGCTGCGCGCCGCCTGGCGGCTCGGCGAGGAGGTGTACGCCGAGGTGCGGCTGCCGCGCGAACAGCACGACGTGGCCGCCGAGTTCGGCCTGCACCCCGCCCTGCTGGACGCGGCCCTGCACACCACGCTGATCGACGGCGCGGAGCAGGTGAGGCTGCCGTTCTCGTGGACCGGTGTCACCCTGCACGCCGCCGGCGCGACCGCGCTCCGGGTGCGGCTGACTCCGACCGGCCCGGACGAGCTGTCGCTGGCGGTGGCCGACGAGACCGGTCTGCCGGTCGCCACGATCGACTCGCTCGCCGTCCGGCCGGTCTCCCGGGCGCAGCTCGGCTCCGCCTCCCGTCGCTCCGGCGCCGACTCGCTGTTCCAGCTGGCGTGGCACGAGCTGCCCGGCCGTACGAACGCGGGGACGGTCCGCCACGCGGTGCTCGGTTCCGACGCGTTCGGCGGAGACGGCTATCCGGATCTCGCGGCCCTCGCCGACGCGATCGGCGCCGGCGCACCGGTGCCCGAGGCCGTCGTGCTCCCCTGGACGTCGGAGCCCGGCGGGGACACCCTGTCCGCGGACGCGGCCGGGCGGGCGGTGGAACGGGCGCTGTCCCTGCTCCAGTCCTGGGTGGCCGACGACCGGTTCGGCGCCGCCCGCCTGGTGGTGGTGACCGCCGGCGCCGTCGACACCTCGCTCCGGGCCGTGTCCCCCGACCTGGCGGCGGCCGCCGTCTGGGGTGCGGTGCGGTCGGCGCAGGCCGAGCACCCGGACAGATTCGTCCTGGTGGACCTCGACGGCCCCGCGGCCGACGACCGGACCGCGCCGTCGGCCGCGCTGTCCGCCGTACTTCCCGCCGTGCTGCCGGCCGTGCTGGACGGTGCCGAGCCGCAGTACGCGGTCCGGGCCGGGCGGGTGCTGGTGCCGCGGCTGGCACGGCTGCACCCGGCCGACGACGTCGCCGCCACCGCCCTGGACCCGGAGGGCACCGTGCTGATCACCGGGGGTACCGGCACGCTGGGCGCCCTCGTCGCCCGGCACCTGGTCGACACGTACGGCGTCCGGCACCTGCTGCTGGTCAGCCGGCAGGGCCGGCAGGCGCCCGGCGCCGCCGAACTGGCCCTGTCCCTGGCCGGGTCGGGCGCCGAGGTGACCTTCGCCCCGTGCGACGCGGCCGACCGGGAGTCGCTGGCCTCGGTGCTCGCGGCCGTCCCGGCGCGCCACCCGCTGACCGGGGTGGTGCACGCGGCCGGGGTGCTGGACGACGGCACCCTCACCTCGCTCACCCCGGAGCGGGCCAGGGCCGTGCTGCGCCCGAAGGCGGACGCCGCCTGGAACCTGCACGAGCTGACCCTGAACGCCAAGCCGGCGATGTTCGTGCTGTTCTCGGCCGCGGGCGGGCTGCTCGGCAATGCCGGGCAGGCCAACTACGCCGCCGCCAACGCCTACCTGGACGGCCTGGCCGCCCACCGCCGCGCGCTGGGCCTGCCCGGGGTGTCGATGGCGTGGGGGCTGTGGTCGGCGGCCAGCGCCATGACCCGCGGCCTGAGCGAGGCGGACCGGTCGCGGATGCGGCGCTCGGGCGTGCTGCCGATGTCCACGGCGGCGGGCCTGGCGCTGTTCGACACCGCGCTCGCCCAGGACCGGCCGTTGGTGCTCCCGGTCCGACTGGACCTGCGCGCGCTCCGCGAGGGCGGCTCGACGCGGGACCTGCCGCTGCTGCGGGCCCTGCTCGGCACGGCACCGCGGCGCGCGGCCCGCTCCGAGGCGCCGGCCGCAACCGGCGCCGGGCTGTCGCTCGACGGCCTGTCCGCCGCCGAACGGTCGCACACCCTCGTCGAGTTGGTGCGGGTCCAGGTGGCCGCGGTGCTCGGCCACGCCTCGCCGGAGGCGGTCGGCACCGGGCGCGGCTTCCTGGAGTCCGGGTTCGACTCGCTGCGCGGAGTGGAGCTGCGCAACCGCCTGGCCACGGCCACCGGCCTGCGCCTGCCCGCGACGCTGGTCTTCGACCACCCGACGCCGGCCGCCGTCGCCGAGCACCTCGGCGAGCTGCTCCGGCAGCGCGACCGGACGGCCGCCGCACCGGCCCCGCTCGACCTCGACGCCCTGGAGGCGGGTCTGCGCGACCTGGCCCCCGCGGACCGGGCCGCGCGTGAGCGGCTCGCCGAGCGGCTGCGCGGGCTGGCGGCGCAGCTGCACGCGCCGCAGGCCGAGGCGGCGCCCGAACTCCCCTCCGATGAGGAGGAGTTCGCGGACATCACGCTCGACGAGATCCTCGACATCGTCGACAGCGAACTGCGGAACCCGTGACCATGCCCACCCCGGGCCCACCGTCGGACCCGTCCTTGAACTCGGACCCGTCGTTGAACAGAGAGGCGCACAGCGGAATGACGAGTAGCGAGAAGGTCGTCGACGCGCTCAAGCGGCTGACCGTCGACCTGCGCCGGACCCGCCGGCGGCTCCAGGAGGTCGAGGAGGGGGCCCGTGAGCCGATCGCGATCGTCGGCATGGCGTGCCGCTACCCCGGCGGGGTCGCCTCCCCGGAGGACCTGTGGCGCGTGGTGGCCGAGGAGCGGGACGCGATCTCGCCCTTCCCGACGGACCGCGGCTGGGACGGCGGCCTGCACGACCCCGACCCGGCCCGACACGGCACGGTGTACGTCCGCGAGGGCGGCTTCCTGCACGACGCGGCCGAGTTCGACCCGGCGTTCTTCGGCATGAGCTCCCGCGAGGCGCTGGCCACCGACCCGCAGCAGCGGCTGCTGCTGGAGACCTCCTGGGAGGCCTTCGAGCGGGCGGGGATCGCCCCGGAGACCCTGCGCGGCAGCCGGACCGGCGTCTTCGCCGGGGTGATCTACCAGGACTACGCCTCGCGGCTGCGCCGGGTGCCGGGTGAGTTCGAGGGCTACGTCGGCAACGGCAGTACCGGCAGCGTCGCCTCCGGCCGGGTCGCGTACACCTTCGGCCTGGAGGGTCCGGCCGTCACCCTCGACACCGCGTGCTCGTCGTCCCTGGTGGCGCTGCACCAGGCGGCGCAGGCGCTGCGGAGCGGCGAGTGCTCGCTCGCCCTCGCCGGCGGTGTGACCGTGATGGCCTCGCCGATGGCGCTGGTCGAGTTCAGCCGGCAGCGGGGCCTGGCGCCCGACGCGCGCTGCAAGGCGTTCTCGGCCCGGGCCGACGGGACCGGCCTGGGCGAGGGCGTCGGGATGCTGCTGCTGGAACGCCTCTCCGACGCCCGGCGGAACGGCCGGCACGTCCTGGCCGTGATCCGGGGCAGCGCGGTCAACCAGGACGGCGCGAGCAGCGGTCTGACGGCCCCGAGCGGGCCCGCCCAGCAGCGGGTGATCCGGCAGGCGCTGGAGAACGCCGGGCTGTCGGCGCGGGACGTGGACGCGGTGGAGGCGCACGGCACCGGGACCACGCTCGGCGACCCGATCGAGGCCCAGGCGCTGCTGGCCACCTACGGCCAGGAGCGGGCCGGGGCGGAGCCGCTGTGGCTCGGCTCGGTGAAGTCCAACATCGGGCACGCCCAGGCGGCGGCGGGGGTGGCCGGCGTCATCAAGACGGTGATGGCGATGCGCCACGGCGTGCTGCCGCGCACCCTGCACCTCGACGGGGCGAATCCGCACGTCGACTGGGAGGCCGGCGCGGTGTCCCCGCTGACCGCCGCCCGGCCGTGGCCGGTGAGCGGGCGGCCGCGCCGGGCCGGGGTGTCGTCCTTCGGGGTGAGCGGCACCAATGCGCACCTCGTCCTGGAGGAGGCCGAGCCGGAGCAGGGCGGACGTCCCGAGCAGGCGGGACGGGCCGGGTCGGAGCCGGCCGACCCCGGCCCGGCCCGCGGGGCGATGCTGCCGTGGGTGCTCTCCGGCCGGACCGAGGCCGCGCTGCGCGCGCAGGCCGCACGGCTGTCGGAGCACCTGGACGGGCACCCCGGCCGGTCCGCCGCCGAGGTGGGGGCGGCGCTGGCGCGCACCCGTGCGACCTTCGAGCACCGGGCCGTCCTCCTGGGGACGGACCCGGCCGGGTTCCGGGCGGGCCTGGCCGCGCTGGCGGCGGGCGAACCGGGGCCCGGCCTGGTCCGGGGCGTCGCCCGGGGGGACGCCCGGGTGGTGTTCGTGCTGCCGGAGCGGCCGGCGGAGCGCACCGACGGCGTACTGCGCCTGCTGGACGCCTCGCCGCTGTTCGCGGAGCGGCTGGCCGCCTGCGACGCGGCGCTCGTGGAGGTCGCCGGCTGGTCCGCCACGCAGGTGCTGCGCGGGGCCGAGGGCGCGCCCGACCCGGCCCGCCCGGAGGTCGACCGCGCGGTGGGATGGGCCGTGCTGGTCGCCCTCGCCGGGTGGTGGCAGGGGCACGGGGTGGACCCGGCCGCCGTGGTCGCACCGGGCGACGGCGCCGGCGCGGCTGCGGGAGCCTGCGTCGCGCAGGCCCTCTCGCTGGCGGAGGGGGCGCGCGCGGCGGTGTCCGGCGGGCCGGTCGACCCCTCCGGTGCCCGGGTTCCGCTGCTGCCGGGCGATCCGGACGACGCGGTGCGCGACCTGCTGGAGCGCGGCCACACCCGGTTCGTCGCCCTCGGACCCGAGCAGGCCGCCCGGATCGCGGGCGCCGCGGACGGGAGGGTCCGGGTGGTCGGCGGCCCCGAGGGACCCTTCGGCGACCCCGACGAGGCCCTCGCCGCCCAGGACCGGCTCCTCGCGGCCCTGGCCGAGCTGTACGTCCACGGCGGGCCGGCCGACTGGTCGGCGGCGTTCCCCGCCGCCGGGCTGCGCCTGGTCGACCTGCCGACCTACCCGTTCCAGCGCCGCCGCTACTGGCTGGAGGACGGACCGGCCGACCCCGACGTGGCCGCGGCCGGGCTCGCCCCGGCGGACCACCCGCTGCTCCGGGCCGCGGTGGAACTCCCCGCCGACGGAGGGCTGCTGTTCACCGGACGGCTGTCACCCGGCGAGCTGCCCTGGCTCGCCGACCACACCGTGCACGGGCGGGTGCTGCTCCCCGGCACCGCGGTGGTCGAGCTGGTCCGCTGGGCGGGCGCCCGGACGGGCTGCGCGCACATCGAGGAGCTGACCCTGCACGCCCCGCTGGAGCTCCCCGGCCGGGAGACCGCCCCGGAGGGCGGCGTCCGGATCAGGCTGGCCGTCGGCGTCCCGGACGGAGCCGGCCGCCGCCCGGTGGAGCTGTCCTCCCGCCCGGCCGGGCCCGAGGACGCCCCCTGGCGTCGGCACGCCACCGCCACGGTGTCCGTCGAGGAGCCGGCCCCGTCGTCGGACCTGGTCTCCTGGCCGCCGGCCGGCGCCGAGCCGGTCGAGCTCGACGGATGCTACCGCCGCTTCGCCGGCCTCGGCATCGACTACGGTCCCGCCTTCCGCGGGCTGCGCGCGCTCTGGCGCCGCGGCGAGGAGGTGTTCGCCGAGGTGGCCCTGGCCGAGGCGGACCGGGCCGACGCCGCGCGGTACGGCCTCCACCCGGCCCTGCTGGACGCCGCGCTGCAGGCCGGTGCCGCCGCTGCGCCGACCGCGGGGCCGGTCCCGGTCCCGTTCGCCTGGCACGGCGTCTCGATCCGGGGGACGGGCCCGACCGCGCTGCGGGTGCGGCTCGCGCCCGCCGGACCGGACGCGATGACCGTCGAGGCGGCCGACCCGGCGGGTGTCCCGGTGGCGTCGGTCACGAGCCTGCGTTCCCGGACACTGCACGGTGACGCCACCGGCTCCCCCCTGCTGTGGCGGGTCCGATGGGCGCCGGTGCCGGCACCCCCGCAGCCGTCCGCCGTGCGGACGGCGGTGGTGGGCGCCGGGCTGCCGACGGCCTCCGCGCTCCGCTACCCGGACCTCACGGCCCTGGCCGCGGCCGGGACACCGGTGCCGGACGTGGTGCTCGCACCCCTCCTGCCGACCGGCGGCGAGCTGCCGGCCGCCGTCCACTCCGCCACCGCCGACGCGCTGTCGCTGGTGCGCGCCTGGCTCGCCGAGCCGCGGTTCGCCGCCGCGCGACTGGTCGTGGCCACCCGGGGCGCGCAGGCCGCGGGGGCCGACACCGCGTCACCCGACCTGGCCTCGGCGGCGGTCTGGGGACTGCTGCGGTCGGCCCTGTCCGAGCACCCCCGGCGTTTCGGCCTCCTGGACCTCGACGCGGCGGATCCCGCCGATCCCGCCGAGGCCGACCTGACCCGGGCGCTGGTCCTGGCCCGGGACGAACCGCAACTGGCGCTGCGCCGGTCCGACCTCCTGGCACCACGGCTGGTGGAGGCGGAACGGCCCGCCGGCGACAGCCCCTCCCCCGCCCCCTCCTTCGACCCGAACGGCACCGTCCTGGTCACCGGCGGCACGGGCACGCTCGGCTCGCTGCTCGCCCGGCACCTGGTCGTCCGCGGTGCCCGGCACCTCCTGCTGGCCGGGCGGCGGGGGGAGCGGGCGCCGGGCGCGGCCGAACTGGTCGCGGAGCTGACCGCGCTGGGGGCCGACGTCACGGTGGCCGCCTGCGACGCCTCCGACCGTGCGGCCCTGGCCGGCCTGCTGGGTTCGATCCCCGGGGAGCACCCGTTGACGGCCGTGGTGCACGCGGCCGGCGCGACCGACGACGGCCTGCTGACCGCGCTCACCCCCGAACGGCTCGATGCCGTCCTGCGGCCGAAGGTGGACGCGGCCTGGCACCTGCACGACCTGACCCGCTCGCTGGGACTGGACGCTTTCGTCCTGTTCTCCTCCGCCTCCGGCGTCCTCGGCACCGCCGGCCAGGCCAACTACGCCGCGGCGAACGCCTTCCTGGACGCGCTCGCCCGGCAGCGCCACGCCGAGGGCCTGCCGGGCCTGTCCCTCGCGTGGGGAATGTGGGCCGAGCGCAGCGCCCTGACCGAGCGTCTGAACACCCAGCAGACAGCCAAGTTGGAGCGGAACGGGTTCGGCGCCCTCTCCGCGGAACAGGCACTTGATCTCTTCGACACCGCCCGTATGATGATCACTGAGCCGGTGCTGGTCCCGGTCCGGCTGGACCCCGTGGCGGTGCGGGGCCGGGCCGAACGGGGACAGGTCCCGTCGCTGCTGCGGGAACCGGTCGCGGAGCCGACTCCCGCCGCGGCTGCGGCAGCGGTTCCGGCGTCAGCGGTTCCGGCGGCGGACCCGGCGGCCGGCTTCGCGCAGCGCCTGCGGGCGATGCCGGAGTCCGAACGCCGGCGGGCCCTGCTCGACCTCGTCCGCACCCACGCGGCGGTCGTGCTGGCCGAGTCCGGCCCCGAGGACATCGACCCCGGTCAGGGCTTCGTCGACCTGGGCTTCGACTCGCTCGCCAACCTCGAACTCCAGGACCGGCTCCAGGAGGCCACCGGCCTCCAACTGCCCAGCACCCTGGTCTTCGACCACCCCACCGCGACGGCTCTGGCCGATCACCTCAGCGCCCGGTTCGGCGCCGAGGAGATGACGGAGGTGGGCCCCGCGCTCGCGGAACTCGACCGGCTGGAGGCGTTCCTGGCGCCCTTCACCGACGACGACCAGGCCCGGACGGCGATCACCCACCGGCTGAGGGACCTCCTCTCCCGCTGGGACGACGACGGCCGGGACGGCGCCGACCGAACCGACCTCGCCTCGGCGACCGACGACGAACTCTTCGACGTACTCGACCAGTTGCGCGCCCGCTGAGGGCCGAACCCCGCACGGATCGACCCCCGCACCGGCTTTAGGAGCAGGCTCAAGTGGCACATGAAGACAAGCTTCGCGAGCACCTCCGGTGGGCTGCCGCCGAACTCGGCGAGGCACGCCGCCGGGTGGCCGAGCTGGAGGCCGCCGACCGCGAGCCGATCGCGATCGTCGGAATGAGCTGCCGCTACCCGGGCGGGGTCCGGACCCCGGAGGAGCTGTGGGAGCTGGCGGCCGCCGGACGGGACGCCGTCGGTGCGCCACCCGCCGAACGCGGCTGGCGCACCGAGGACTTCTACGACCCCGACGGCCTGCGCCCCGGCACCTCCTACGTCTGCGAGGGCGGCTTCCTCGACGACGCCGACCGGTTCGACCCCGGGTTCTTCGACATCAGCCCGCGCGAGGCGCTCGCCATGGACCCCCAGCAGCGGCTGCTGCTGGAGACCGCGTGGGAGGCGTTCGAGCGCGCGGACATTCCCCCCGCGACGGTGCGCGGCACCCGGGTCGGGGTGTTCACCGGCCTGATGTACCACGACTACGGCACCCGGCTGACCTCGGTGGACGAGTCGGTCGCGGGCTTCCTGGGCAGCGGCACCGCGGGCAGCGTCGCGTCCGGACGGATCGCCTACGCGCTCGGACTGGAGGGGCCGGCGGTGACCGTGGACACGGCCTGCTCCTCCTCCCTGGTGGCCCTCCACCTCGCCGCCCAGGCCGTCCGACGCGGCGACTGCACGATGGCGCTGGCCGGCGGCGTCACGGTGATGGCCACGCCCGACACCTTCGTCGAGTTCAGCCGGCAGGGCGGCCTCGCCCGGGACGGGCGCTGCAAGTCCTTCGCGGCCGCCGCCGACGGCACCGCCTGGGGCGAGGGCGCCGGCATGCTGCTGGTCGAGCGGCTCTCCGACGCCCGCCGCAACGGGCACCCGGTGCTCGCCGTACTGCGCGGCTCCTCGGTGAACCAGGACGGTGCCAGCAGCAGCCTCTCCGCGCCCAACGGCCCCTCGCAGCAGCGGGTGATCCGGGCCGCCCTCGCCGAGGCCGACCTGTCACCGGACCTGATCGACGCGGTGGAGGCGCACGGCACGGGCACCCGGCTGGGCGACCCGATCGAGGCGCAGGCCCTGCTCGCCACCTACGGCAAGGACCGGCCGGCCGAACGCCCGCTGCTGCTGGGCTCGTTGAAGTCCAACATCGGCCACACCCAGGCCGCGGCCGGGGTCGGCGGCGTGATCAAGATGGTGCTGGCGATGCGGCACGGCGTACTGCCGCGCACGCTGCACGTCGACGAGCCCACCCCGCACGTCGACTGGTCCTCCGGCGCCGTCGAACTGCTCACCGAGGCACGGGAATGGCCGCGGACGGGGCGGCCCCGGCGGTCGGCCGTGTCCTCGTTCGGGGTCAGCGGGACGAACGCACACGTGATCCTGGAGGAGGCACCGGCGGAAGAACCGGCCGAGCAGCCGGCGGTTGCTCCGGCCGCGGTCGGCGGCGCCGCGCTGCCGTGGGTGCTGTCCGCCCGGGACGAGCGGGCCCTGCGTGCCCAGGCCGAGCGGCTGCGGGCGGCGGTCGAGGCTCGCCCGGAGTGGGAGCCGGCCGCGGTGGCCGCGGCCCTGGTGTCGGGCCGGTCGGCGTTCGAGCAGCGGGCGGTGGTGATCGGTGAGGACCGCGCGGAGCTGCTGAGCGGCCTCACCGCCGTCGCCGACGGCACCGCCGCGCCGGGGGTCGTGGTGGGCGGCGGAAGCTTCGAGCGTCCGGTGTTCGTCTTCCCCGGACAGGGCTCGCAGTGGATCGGCATGGGCGCCGAACTCCTCGACACCTCAACCGTGTTCGCCGCCTCCATCGCCCGCTGCCAGGACGCCCTGGCCCCGCACATCGACTGGTCGCTGACGGACGCCCTGCGCGGCACCCTCGACCTCGGGCGGGTCGACGTCGTCCAGCCCACCCTGTTCGCCGTCATGGTCGCCCTCGCCGAACTCTGGCAGTCCCTCGGCATCCACCCCGCCGCCGTCATCGGCCACTCCCAAGGCGAAATAGCCGCCGCCACCATCGCCGGCGCCCTCACCCTCGAAGACGGCGCCCGGATCGCCGCCCTGCGCAGCCGCGCCATCCTCGCCATCAGCGGACACGGCGGCATGGCCTCCCTCCCCCTCGCCCACCACGACACCGTCGAGCTGTTGAAGGCCTGGGACGGACGACTCAGCATCGCCGCCCACAACGGCCCCACCACCACCGTCATCGCCGGCGACCACGACGCCCTCGACCAACTCCTCACCCACTGCGACGAAACCGGCATCCGCGCCCGCCGCATCGACGTCGACTACGCCTCCCACACCCACCACGTCGAAACCATCCGCCAACACCTCGCCACCGAACTCGCCGGCATCACCCCGACGGAAGCCACCATCCCGTTCTACTCCACCGTCACCGGCGAACGAATCGACACCACCCAACTCAACGCCGACTACTGGTACACCAACCTCCGCCAGCCCGTCCTCCTCACCGACGCGCTGCGCTCCGCCCTCACCGACGGCCACCACACCTTCATCGAGGCCAGCCCCCACCCCGTCCTCACCACCACCGTCCAGGACACCGCCGAAGCCGCCGACCAGCCCGCCGTCACCACCGGCACCCTCCGCCGCAACGAGGGCGGCCTCCGCCGACTCCTCACCTCCGCCGCCGAGATCCACATCCACGGCCTCCCCGTCGACTGGACGGCCCTCCTCCCCACCGACGGTCCTCACCACCTCGACCTCCCCACCTACCCCTTCCAACGCGAACGCTTCTGGCTCGACGCCCCCGCAGCCGCCGGAGACGTCCGCGCCGCCGGCCTCACCGCCGCCGACCACCCCCTCCTCAGTGCCCTGCTCCCCCTCGCCGACGACGACGAGCACGTCCTCACCGGCCTGCTCTCCGCCGCCACCCACCCCTGGCTCGCCGACCACGCCGTCTTCGGCACCGCGCTCCTCCCCGGCACCGCCCTCGTCGAACTCGCCCTCCACGCGGGCGACCGCACCGGCTGCGAGGTCCTCGACGAACTCACCCTCCAGGCACCCCTGTTGCTCCCCGAGGACGGATCGGTCCAGCTCCAGCTCCGGGTCGGCCCCGCAGCCGACGACGGACGGCGCCCCGTCTCCGTCCACTCCCGCCCGGACCGCCCCGACGCCCCCTGGACCCGGCACGCGACCGGCGTCCTGGCCACCGACGCCGAGCAGCCGGCCTGGGATCTCACCGCCTGGCCACCGGCCGGCGCGCTGCCGGTGGACCTCACGGACCTCTACCCGCGCCTGGCCGCCGACGGCCTCGGCTACGGTCCGGCGTTCCAGGGCCTGCACGCGCTCTGGCGCCAGGGCGAGGAGCTGTTCGCCGAGGTGCGGCTGCCGCGCGAACAGCACGACGCGGCCGCCGAGTTCGGCCTGCACCCCGCCCTGCTGGACGCGGCCCTGCACGCGGTCGCGGCCGCGGCCCCGGGCGAGGTGCGACTGCCGTTCTCCTGGAGCGGCGTCTCCCTGTACGCCACCGGCGCGACCGCCCTCCGGGTACGGCTGTCACCGGCCGGGGGCGACGCGGTCACCCTCGCGGTGGCCGACGGAAGCGGCGCGCCGGGGGGCGCGGGGGGGGGGGGGGGGGGGGCCCCCGGGGGCCCCGCGCAGCGGCGCGACCCCGGCCGCCGCCGCGCGCGCCCGGGGGGGGGCGTGGGGGGGGCCCGAGGGGCCC
>NZ_JBHZCN010000045.1:31063-74894 GCF_042755465.1 Kitasatospora sp. NPDC059160
GTGGGGGGGGCCTTGGTTGGGGGCGCGGGGGGCGCCGGGGCGGCGTCGGTGGCGAGCCGCCCGGTCGACCGCGAGCAGCTGCGATCCGCGGCCGACGACGGCGCGGACCCGCTGCTGGGTGTGGACTGGACCGAAGTGCCGCCCCCGCCCGGGGCAGCGGCCGGACGCTGGGTCCTGCTCGGCACCGACCGCCTCGGGCTGCCCGACGACCTGCGGCTCGGCACGCATCCCGACCTCACCGCCCTCGCCGGGACCGTGGAGGCCGGTGCGACGGTCCCGGACGCCGTCCTGGTCACCTGCGCCGGCCCCGAATCGCCGGACGACGCCCCCGCCGCCGCGCGCGAGGCCGTCGACCGAATCCTGACGGTCGTTCAGGACTGGCTGACGAAGGAGCAGTTCGTCGCCTCCCGGCTCGTCGTGCTGACCAGGGGCGCGGTGGCGGCTGCCGACGGCGAAAGCGTGCCGGACCTCGCCCACGCCGCGGTGTGGGGCCTGGTGCGCTCCGCCCAGACCGAGCATCCGGGCCGCTTCGTCCTCCTCGACCTGGACGGGCACCCTGACGGGCTGCCGCTCACCCTGGCCGCCGCGCTCGCCACCGCCGAGCCCCAACTCGCGCTCCGCCAGGGCGTCCTGCTCGCCCCGCGGCTCGTCCGGGCGAGCACCGGCCGACTGCTGGAGCCCCCGGCGGACACGCCCGACTGGCGCCTGGACACCACCGCGAAGGGCACGCTGGAGAACCTCGCCCTCCTCCCCCACCCGGCGGCCTCCGCACCGCTCGGCCCCGGCCAGGTCCGGCTGGCCGTACGAGCCGCCGGCATGAACTTCCGCGACGTGCTGCTCGGCCTGGGCATGGTCGACCAGGACGTCATGGGCGGGGAGGCCGCCGGCGTCGTGCTGGAGACCGGCCCCGGCGTCACCGCGTTCGCCCCGGGCGACCGCGTGATGGGGATGGTGCCCGGCTCGTTCGGGCCGGTCGCCGTGGTCGACCAGCGGCTGCTCGTCCCGCTCCCCGCACGCTGGACGTTCACCGAGGGGGCCTCGGTGCCGATCGCCTTCCTGACCGCCTACTACGGCCTGGTCGACCTCGCCGGGCTGGGCGCCGGCGAGTCGGTGCTGATCCACTCGGCGACCGGCGGCGTCGGCCTGGCGGCGATCCAACTGGCCCGCCACCTGGGCGCCGAGGTGTTCGCCACGGCCAGCCCGGCCAAGTGGGGCACCCTGCGCGCGCTCGGCATCCCGCCCGAGCGGATCGCCTCCTCGCGCAGTCTCGACTTCGAGCAGCGGGTCCGCGCCGCCGCCGGGGGCCGGGGCGTGGACGTGGTGCTCAACTCCCTCGCCCACGAGTTCGTCGACGCCTCCTTGCGGCTGCTCGCCGACGGCGGGCGGTTCGTGGAGATGGGCAAGACCGACATCCGCGACGCGGCCGAGGTCACCGCCGCCCACCCCGGCACCTCCTACCTCTGGTTCGACCTGATCGAGGCCGGCTACGACCGGATCGGCCGGATGATGGCCGAGCTCATGCCGCTGTTCGAACGCGGGGTGCTCCGTCCGATCCCCGCCCGCACCTGGGACGTGCGGCGGGCGCTGGACGCGTTCCGCTTCATGGGCCAGGCCCGGCACGTCGGCAAGGTGGTGCTCACCATGCCGACGGTCCCGGACCCGGACGGCACCATGCTGATCACCGGCGGCACCGGCGCGCTCGGCGCACTGGTGGCCCGGCAGCTGGTCACCGAGCACGGCGTGCGGCACCTGCTGCTGCTCGGCCGCCGCGGCCCCGAGGCCCCCGGAGCGGCCGAACTCACCGCCGAACTCACCGGCCTGGGCGCCCGGGTGACCGTCACCGCCTGCGACACCGCCGACCGCGAGGACCTCGCCCGGGCCCTCGCCGCCGTCCCCGCCGACCACCCGCTCACCGCCGTCGTCCACGCCGCCGGCGTGCTGGACGACGCGGTGGTCGCCTCGCTGACGCCGGCCCAGGTCTCGGCCGTGATGCGCCCCAAGGCGGACGCCGCCTGGCACCTGCACGAGCTGACCCGCGACGCGGACCTCGGCGCCTTCGTCCTGTTCTCCTCCTCGGCGGCCGTCCTGGGCGGCCCCGGCCAGGGCAACTACGCCGCCGCCAACGCCTTCCTCGACGCGCTCGCCCGGCGCCGCCGCGCCGAGGGCCTGCCGGGCCTGTCGATCGCCTGGGGCCTGTGGGAGCGGGCCAGCGGCATGACCGGCCACCTCGGCAGCACCGACCTGGCCAGGCTGCGGCGCTCGGGGGTGAGCCCGCTGTCCGACGGCGACGGCGTGTCGATGTTCAGCGCGGCACTGCCCTCCGACCGGGACCAGCTGGTGGCGATGAAGCTCGACGTCGCGACCGCCCGTACCGCCTTCCAGTCCGGCTCGGTGCCGCCGTTGCTGCGCCGGCTGGTCGGTGCCGGCACCAGGCGCACGGCGGCGGCCACCGGAACGGACGACGGGCCGGCCCCGGCCCTGCGGCTGGCCGCCCTGCCCGAGGCCGAACGCACCCGCGCGCTGCTGGAACTGGTGCTCACCAACGCGGCGGTGGTACTCGGCCACGCCACGGGCGGGGCCGTCCAGCCGGACCGGGCGTTCAAACAGCTCGGCTTCGACTCGCTCACCGCCGTCGAGCTGCGCAACCGGCTCAACCTCGCCACCGGACTCCGGCTGCCCGCCACCCTGGTCTTCGACCATCCGACGCCGGACGCCCTGGCCGCCTTCCTCCGGACCGAGCTGGCCCCGGCCGAGCCCGCCGCTGGCCGGCCGGCCTCCGACGGCGAGATCAGCCGGCTCCTGGCGACCGTCCCGCCCGCCCGGCTGCGCGCCGCCGGCCTGCTCGACGCCCTGCTGGCACTGGCCGGCGCCGGTCCGGAGGAGCCGCCGGCCGAACCGGACGGGGACCTCGACGAGATCGACGCCATGGACGCCGACGACCTGATCGGCCTGGCTTTCGGCACCACTGACCTCTGATCGCGCTCGGACTGCGGAGAACCAACGATGGCTGCATCACAGGCTGGATCCCAGGAGAACAGGGTGCTGGAGGCGCTCCGGCTCTCCCTCAAGGAGAACAAGCGGCTCCAGCAGCAGAACCACCGGCTGACCGAGGCCCGGCACGAGCCGATCGCGATCGTCGGCATGGCCTGCCGCTACCCCGGTGACGTCGACAGCCCCGAGGAGCTGTGGCGCCTGGTGTCCGACGGCCGCGACGCCCTGTCCGGCTTCCCGACGGAACGCGGCTGGGACGCCGAGGAGTTGTACGACCCGGACCCCGACCGGGCCGGCCGCAGCTACGTCCGGACGGGCTGCTTCGTCCGCGGCGCGGAACGGTTCGACGCCGCCTTCTTCGGGATCAGCCCGCGCGAGGCGCTCGCCATGGACCCGCAGCAGCGCCTCCTGCTGGAGACCTCCTGGGAGGTCTTCGAACGCGCCGGCATCGACCCGGAGTCCGTGCGCGGCACCGCGACCGGCGTGTTCGTCGGCGCCTCCCCCCTCGGCTACGCCTCCGACCCGCGCGGCGCGGAGGGCTCCGAGGGCTACCTGCTGACCGGGACCACCGTCAGCGTCGCCTCCGGCCGGCTCGCCTACACCTTCGGGCTGGAGGGCCCGGCGGTGACGGTGGACACCGCGTGCTCCTCCTCGCTCGTGGCCCTGCACCTGGCCGGCCGGGCGCTGCGCGACGGCGAGTGCTCGATGGCGCTGGTCGGCGGCGCGGCGGTGATGGCGGCACCGCACATGTTCATCGAGTTCAGCCGTCAGCGCGGCCTCGCCCCCGACGGGCGCTGCAAGGCCTTCGCGGGCGCGGCCGACGGCACCGCCTGGGGCGAGGGCGTCGGGGTGCTGCTGGTCGAGCGGCTCTCCGACGCCCGCCGCAACGGGCACCCGGTGCTCGCCGTGGTCCGCGGCTCCGCCGTCAACCAGGACGGCGCCTCCAACGGCCTGACCGCGCCGAGCGGACCGGCCCAGCAGCGGGTGATCCGGGCCGCGCTCGCGGACGCCCGGCTCACCGCCGCCGACGTGGACGCCGTGGAGGCCCACGGCACCGGCACCCGGCTCGGCGACCCGATCGAAGCGCAGGCCCTGCTCGCCACCTACGGCCAGGACCGGCCCGCCGAACGGCCGCTCTGGCTCGGCTCGGTGAAGTCCAACATCGGCCACACCCAGCTCGCCGCGGGCGTCGCCGGCGTCATCAAGACGGTGATGGCGATGCGCCACGGCGTCCTGCCCGCCACCCTGCACGTCGACGAGCCCACCCCGCAGGTCGACTGGTCCCGCGGCGCGGTCGAACTGCTCACCGAGCGGCGCGACTGGCCTGCCGTCGACCGCCCTCGGCGGGCCGCCGTCTCCTCCTTCGGCATCAGCGGCACCAACGCCCACGTGATCCTGGAACAGCACGTCGAGGACCAGCACGTCGAGGACCAGCCCGTGGAGGAGCGGCCCGCCCCCGGCGGCCGCACCGCACCCACCGCGACCCCGTGGCTGCTGTCGGCCCGGAGCCCGGAGGCCCTGCGCGCCCAGGCCGGTCGGCTGGCCGACGCCGCGGCCGCCGCCCCGGAGTGGGCGGCCGCGGACGTCGCGTGGACACTGGCCACCGCCCGGGCCGGCCTCGACCACCGCGCGGTGGTGCTCGGGACCGGCCGCGAGGAGCTGCTCGCCGGCCTCGACGCGCTGCGCCGGGGCGACGACGCGCCCGACCTCGTCCAGGGCTCGGCCACCCGCACCGGCAAGCTGGCGTTCCTGTTCACCGGCCAGGGTGCCCAGCGCGCCGGCGCCGGCCGCGAACTGTACCGGCGTTTCCCGGTGTTCGCGGCCGAGCTGGACCGGGTGTGCGACCTGCTGACGAAGCGGAGCGGCCTGCCGGTCCGCGAGGTGCTGCTCGCCGAGGAGGGGGCGCCGGGAGCGGACCGGCTGGACGAGACGGCCTTCACCCAGTCCGCCCTGTTCGCGCTGGAGGTGGCGCTGTTCCGGCTGGTCGAATCCTGGGGCCTGCGGCCGGACTTCGTCCTCGGGCACTCGATCGGGGAACTCGCGGCGGCCCACGTCGCCGGGGTGTTCTCGCTGGAGGACGCGGTCACGGCGGTGGCCGCCCGCGGCCGCCTGATGCAGCGGCTCCCCGCCGGCGGCGCGATGGTGGCGGTGGAGGCGACGGAGCAGGAGGTGACCGCCCTGCTGACCGACCACGCCGGCGCGGCCGGCATCGCCGCCGTCAACGGGCCCCGCTCCGTCGTGCTCTCCGGCGAGGAGGACGCGGTCGCACCGATCGTCGAGCAGCTGAGCGCGCAGGGCCGCCGGACGAAGCGGCTGACCGTCAGCCACGCCTTCCACTCCGCCCGCATGGACGGCATGCTCGCCCCGTTCCGCGAGGTGCTCGACGGCCTCACGCTGCACGAGCCGACGATCCCGGTCGTCTCCAACCTCACCGGCCGGCCGGCCGCCGCCGAGCGGATCCGCACGTCGGAGTACTGGGTCCGGCACGTGCGCGAGGGCGTGCGCTTCCACGACGGCGTCCGGCACCTGCTCGACCAGGGCGTGACGACCTTCCTGGAACTCGGCCCCGACGGCGTGCTGTCCGCCATGGTCCGGCAGAGTGCCGGGGACGGGACCGGGGACGTCGCCGCGGCGCCGCTGCTGCGCCGCGGCCGCCCGGAGTCGGACACCGTGCTCGGCGCGGTCGCCCGGGCCCACGCGCGCGGCACCCGGGTGGACTGGCCGGCCCTGCTCACCGAACTGGTCGGCCCGGCCGGCCACCGGCCGGACCTGCCGACGTACGCGTTCCAGGGCGAGCGGTACTGGCTGGCCCCCGCCGACGGAGCACCCGCCGAGGCCGCCGAACTGGGCGTGGCGAGCGCCGGGCATCCGCTGCTCGGCGCCGTCGTCGCCCCGGCCGAGGGCGGCGGGCTGCTCCTCACCGGCCGACTGTCGACCCACACCCACCGCTGGCTCGCCGACCACGTGGTGCTGGGCAGCACGGTGGTGCCCGGCACCGCGTACCTGGAACTGGCGCTGCACGCGGCCCGGCTGGCCGGCTGCACGACGGTCGAGGAACTCGACCAGGAGGCGCCGCTGATCCTCGCCGGCGCCGGGACGGCCCAGGTGCAGGTGACGGTCGGCGCGGCCGACGGGTCGGGCCGACGGCCGATCGGCGTGTACGCACGGCCGGACAACACCGCGGACTGGACCCGGCACGCGGCCGGCACGCTGGCCGCCGGGGACGGCGGCGCGGGCTGGCGGCCGACCGGCGTCTGGCCGCCCGAGGGCGCCGAGCCGGTGGACCTCGACGGCTTCTACTCCGCCGTCGCCCGTGACGGTTTCGACTACGGCCCGTCGTTCCGGGGCCTGCGGGCGATGTGGCGCGCGGGCGAGGACGTGTACGGCGAGGTCGCCCTGCCCGAGTCGGAACGGAACCGGGCGGACGGGTACGGGGTCCACCCCGCCCTGCTCGACGCCGCCCTGCACGCGGGCCTGGTCGGGAACACCGGCGAGCAGGTCCTGCTGCCCTTCGCCTGGAACAACGTGCGGGTGCACCGGCCCGGCGCGGTCGCCCTGCGGCTGCGGCTGGCCCCGGCCGGACCGGACGCGATGTCCCTGGACGTGGCCGACGGGACCGGCGCGCCGGTCGCCTCGGTCGGCGCCCTGCGGGCCCGTCCGGTCTCGCTCGACCAACTCCGCGCGGCGGCCCGGGCCGGGCTGGGCGACGCGCTGTTCCGGGTCGAGTGGGCTCCCCTCCCGGCCGCGGACGGCGTCGAACGGGAGCGCGGCCGATGGGCCGTGCTCGGGGACGGTGCCGGGTTCCCCGGTCTCGACCGCCACCCCGACCTCACGGCCCTCGGCGAGGCCGTCACCGCGGGACTTCCGGTGCCGGACGCGGTCGTCCTGCCCCTGCCGGACACCACGGGCGACCTCCCCGCGGCGGTGCGGGCGGCCCTGCGCCGGACGTGGTCCACGCTGACCACGTGGGCGGCGGACGACCGGTTCGCGGCCTCCCGGCTGGTCCTGGTGACGCACGGCGCGGTGGCCGCCGACCGGACGGACCCGGGCGACCCCGCCACCGGCCGGGCCGCGGCCGCGGACGTCCCGAACCTCGCCCACGCGCCGCTGTGGGGTCTCGTCCGGGCCGCCCAGGCCGAGCAGCCCGACCGCTTCGTCCTGCTCGACCTCGACCACCCCGCCGACCTCAACCGTGACGGCCTCGACCACCGTGACGGCCTCGACCCGGACGGCGGCGCGGACACCACCGCGGCACTGGACCGGGCGGCCGTCGGCGGCGAACCGCAGCTCGCCCTGCGCGCCGGCACCGTCCTGGCCCCGCGCCTGGTACCCGCCCGCCCGGCGACGACCGAAGCAGCCGACACGGCCGCCGCGCTCGACCCGGACGGCACCGTGCTGATCACCGGCGGCACCGGCGCGCTCGGCTCGCTGCTCGCCCGGCACCTGGTCACCGCGTACGGCGTGCGGCACCTGCTGCTGCTCGGCCGCCGCGGCCCCGAGGCCCCCGGAGCGGCCGAACTCACCGCCGAACTCACCGACCTGGGCGCCCGGGTGACCGTCACCGCCTGCGACACCGCCGACCGCGAGGACCTCGCCCGGGCCCTCGCCGCCGTGCCCGCCGACCACCCGCTCACCGCCGTCGTGCACGCCGCCGGCGTGGTCGCGGACGGGGCACTGGCCTCCCTCACCGAGGAACGCTTCGAGGCCGTGCTCCGCCCGAAGACGGACGCCGCCTGGCACCTGCACGAACTCACCCGGGACGCCGGCCTCGCCGCCTTCGTGTTGTTCTCCTCCGCCACGGCCACCCTCGGCGGTGCCGGCCAGGGCGGCTACGCGGCGGCGAACGCCTTCCTCGACGCCCTCGCCCAGCACCGCGCCGCGCGGGGCCTGCCCGCCCGGTCGCTGGCCTGGGGCCCGTGGCAGCAGGACCGGGGCATGGCGGGCACGCTCGACGAGACCACGCTCGGCCGGATGCGGCGCTCGGGCGTCCTCCCGCTCGGCCCGCAGGACGGCCTGGCCCTGTTCGACGCGGCGCTCGCCGGACCCGACCCGACCTCGCTGCCGGTCCGACTGGACCCCGCCGCGCTGCGCCAGGCCGGCCCCGACCTCCCGCCGCTGCTGCGCGGGCTGGCCGGCCCGTCCGCCGCCCCCGCCCACCGACCGGACGCCGCGGCGGCCGACGGCCTGCGGCAGCGGCTCGCCGGGCTGTCCGACGCGGAGCGCGAACGTGCCCTGCTGGACCTGGTGCGCGCTCAGGTGGCCGTGGTGCTGGGCCACTCGGCCCCGGCGGCGGTGGGCGCGGACCGGGCGTTCGGCGACCTCGGCTTCGACTCGCTGACCGCGGTCGAACTGCGCAACCGTCTTACCACCGCCTCGGGGCTGCGCCTGCCGGCCACGCTCGTCTTCGACTACCCGACGGCGGCGGAACTCGCCCGCTACCTGGACGCGGAACTCCCGCGCGAGGACGCGCCCTCGGCCGCACCGGTCCTGGCGGAGCTGGACCGCCTCGAAGCCGTGCTCGCCGGGGTCGGCGCCGACCACCCCGAGCGGGCCCGGATCGCGGATCGGCTGCGGGCCGTGACCGACCGCTGGAGCCCGCGGTCCGGGCCGGCGGACGACCCGTCCGCCGGCACCGGACTGGAGTTGGACTCCGCCGACGACGACGAGGTCTTCGACTTCATCACCAACGAGCTCGGCATCTCCTGACTCCTCCCGCCGGCGCCACCGCCGACCAGCCGTCCTGTTCCTGTTCCATCCGAAGGGGTAGCGCCACTGTGGCCAGCGAGACCGAGGACAAGCTCCGTTACTTCCTCAAGCGGGTGACCGCCGACCTCCAGGAGACGCGCCGCCGGCTCCAGGAGACGGAGACCGTCGCGGCCGAACCGATCGCGATCGTCGGCATGGCCTGCCGCTACCCCGGCGGCGCCGACTCCGCCGAACGGCTGTGGCAGCTGGTCGCGGACGGCCGGGACGCCGTCACCCCGTTCCCCGCCGACCGCGGCTGGGACGTGGAGTCGCTGTACGACCCGGACCCCGACCGGGCCGGCCACACCTACGCCCGCGAGGGCGGCTTCGTGGACGGTGCCGACCGGTTCGACGCCGGGTTCTTCGGCATCGGCCCGCGCGAGGCGCTGGCGATGGACCCGCAGCAGCGGCTGCTGCTGGAGACCTCCTGGGAGGCCTTCGAGCGGGCCGGCATCGCCCCCGAGTCCCTGCGCGGCAGCCGGACCGGCGTCTTCATGGGCGCGGGACAGGTCGACTACGCGGCGCTCGCCCAGCGGGCCACGGAGAGCCTGGAGGGGTACCTGCTCTCGGGTGGCGCGGCAAGCGTCATCTCGGGCCGGCTGTCGTACGTGTTCGGCCTGGAGGGCCCGGCGATCACGGTGGACACCGCGTGCTCCTCCTCGCTGGTCGCCCTGCACCTGGCCTGCCAGTCGCTGCGCAGGGGCGAGTGCTCGACCGCCCTCGCCGGCGGCGCGGCGGTCATGGCCGCCCCCGGCATGTTCGTCGAGTTCAGCCGCCAACGCGGCCTCGCCCCCGACGGACGCTGCAAGGCCTTCGCAGCCGCCGCCGACGGCACCGGCTGGGGCGAGGGCGTCGGCGTCCTCCTGCTGGAACGGCTCTCCGACGCCCAGCGCAACGGGCACCCCGTCCTCGCCGTGATCCGCGGCTCCGCCGTCAACCAGGACGGCGCCTCCAACGGGCTCACCGCGCCCAACGGGCCGTCGCAGCAGCGCGTCATCCGCCAGGCCCTCGACAACGCCCGACTGGCCGCCGACGACGTCGACGCGGTCGAGGCCCACGGCACGGGAACCACGCTCGGTGACCCGATCGAGGCGCAGGCCCTGCTCGCCACCTACGGCAAGGACCGGCCCGCCGAACGCCCGCTCTGGCTCGGCTCGGTGAAGTCCAACATCGGGCACACCCAGGCCGCGGCGGGCGCGGCGGGCGTCATCAAGATGGTGATGGCGATGCGCAACGGCGTACTGCCGCAGACGCTGCACGTCAACGAGCCGACCCCGCACGTCGATTGGGCCTCGGGAGCGGTGTCGCTGCTGACCGAGCCGAGGGAGTGGCCCGAGGAGGACGGGCGTCCGCGACGGGCGGGCGTGTCGGCGTTCGGAGCGAGCGGGACGAACGCTCACGTGATCCTGGAGGAGGCGCCGGCTGCTTCGCCCGCCGCCTCGGCGGAGGACGCCGCCACCGACTCGCCGTTCCCCGTCGTGCCGTGGGTCCTCTCCGCCCGCGACGAGCAGGCGCTGCGCGCCCAGGCAGGACAGTTGGCCGCGTTCCTCCAGGACCACCCCGACACCGACCTGCGAGCCGTCGGCCACACCCTCCTCACCGGACGGGCCCACCTGGACCACCGGGCCGTCGCCATCGGACAGGACCACGCCGAACTGCTCAGCGCTCTCGCCGCCGTCGCTGAGGGGACCGCTCCCATCGGCAGCGGCAGCTTCGAGCGTCCGGTGTTCGTGTTCCCCGGACAGGGCTCGCAGTGGATCGGCATGGGCGCCGAACTCCTCGACACCTCACCCGTGTTCGCCGCCAGCATCGCCCGCTGCCAGGACGCCCTGGCCCCGCACATCGACTGGTCGCTGACGGACGCCCTGCGCGGCACCCTCGACCTCGGGCGGGTCGACGTCGTCCAGCCCACCCTGTTCGCCGTCATGGTCGCCCTCGCCGAACTCTGGCAGTCCCTCGGCATCCACCCCGCCGCCGTCATCGGCCACTCCCAGGGCGAGATCGCCGCAGCCACCATCGCCGGAGCCCTCACCCTCCACGACGGCGCACGGATCGCCGCCCTGCGCAGCCGCGCCATCCTCGCCATCAGCGGACACGGCGGCATGGCGTCCATCCCCCTCGGCCACCAGGACACCGTCGAGCTGTTGAAGGCCTGGGACGGACGGCTGAGCGTCGCCGCCCACAACGGCCCCACCACCACCGTCATCGCCGGCGACCACGACGCCCTCGACCAACTCCTCACCCATTGCGAGAACTCGGACATCCGCGCCCGCCGCATCGACGTCGACTACGCCTCCCACACCCACCACGTCGAACAACTCCGCGACCAGCTCGCCGAACAACTCGCCGGCATCACCCCCAAGCCCGCCGACATCCCCTTCTACTCCACCGTCACCGGCGAACGAATCGACACCACCCAACTCAACGCCGACTACTGGTACACCAACCTCCGCCAACCCGTCCTCCTCACCCAAGCCCTCAACTCCGCCCTCACCGACGGCCACACCACCTACCTCGAAATCAGCCCCCACCCCGTCCTCACCCCCGCCATCGAGGAAACCCTCGACACCACAACCCCCACCCTCATCACCGGCACCCTCCGCCGCAACGAAGGAACCTGGACCCGACTCCTCACCTCCGCCGCCCACCTCCACACCCACGGCCACCCCGTCGACTGGACCCCCTACCTCACCCCCGGCACCCACCCCGACCTCCCCACCTACCCCTTCCAACGCAGCCGTTACTGGGTGGACACCGTCGGGACGGCCACGCCGACCGCCGAGCCGGACGAAGGCACCGCGGGTTCGGCCGGGGCGCAGCTGCGCCGTCGCCTCGCCGAACTGGCCGAGCCCGACCGCGAGCGCCTGCTGTTGGACCTGGTGGAGTCCCACGCGACCGCCGTCCTCGGCCTCACCGGTCCGATCCCGCCGGGGCGCTCGTTCCACGAGCTGGGGTTCGTCTCGCTCACCGCGGTCGAGCTGCGCAACCGGCTGATCGCCGTCACCGGTCTCCGGCTCCCGGCGGCCGTCGCCTTCGACCATCCGACGCCCGAGGCCCTGGGCCGCCACCTGCTCGGCCGGCTCGCGGGCACCGAGGCCCCGGCCGACGAGGCGCCGCCCGTTCCCACGAGGGCCGGTGACGACGAGGAGCCCATCGCGATCGTGGCCATGGCCTGCCGCTACCCGGGCGAGGTGCGCAGCCCCGAGGACCTGTGGCGGCTGGTCGCGGACGGCCGCGACGCGATCACGCCGTTCCCGGGCAACCGGGGCTGGGACCTCGACAACCTCTACGACCCGGACCCGGACCGCCCCGGCCGCACCTACACCCGCGAGGGCGGCTTCCTCCATGACGCCGACCGCTTCGACGCCGCCTTCTTCGGCATCGGCCCGCGCGAGGCGCTCGCCATGGACCCGCAGCAGCGGCTGCTGCTGGAGACCTCCTGGGAGGCCTTCGAGCGCGCCGGGATCGACCCGGAGTCCCTGCGCGGCAGCCGGACCGGCGTCTTCGCCGGCAGTAGCGGCCAGGACTACCACCTGCTGGCCCAGGAGTCCGCGGACGGCCTGGAGGGCTACCTGCTGACCGGCAACGCGGCGAGCGTCATCTCCGGTCGGCTCGCCTACACCTACGGGCTGGAGGGTCCGGCCCTGACGGTGGACACCGCGTGCTCCTCCTCCCTGGTCGCCCTGCACCTGGCCTGCCGCTCGCTGCGCGCCGGCGAGAGCACGCTCGCGCTCGCGGGGGCCGTCACGGTGCTGTCCACTCCGCAGGCGTTCATCGGCTTCAGCCGGCAGCGCGGGTTGGCCCCGGACGGCCGGTGCAAGCCGTTCGCCGCCGCGGCCGACGGCACCGCCTGGGGCGAGGGTGCGGGTGTGCTGCTGCTGGAACGGCTGTCCGATGCCCGCCGCAACGGGCATCCGGTGCTGGCCGTGATCCGCGGCTCGGCGACCAACCAGGACGGTGCGAGCAACGGCCTGTCCGCGCCCAACGGCCCCTCCCAGCAGCGGGTGATCCGGCAGGCCCTGGCCAGTGCCGGGCTGGCACCGGACGAGGTGGACGCGGTCGAGGCGCACGGGACGGGCACTCCGCTCGGGGACCCGATCGAGGCCGAGGCCCTGCTCGCGACGTACGGGCGGGACCGGTCGGCGGAACGGCCGCTGTGGCTGGGCTCGGTGAAGTCCAACATCGGGCACACCGCGGCGGCCGCCGGCATGGCGGGTGTGATCAAGATGGTGAAGGCGATGGAGCACGGCGTCCTGCCGCCCACCCTGCACACCGACGCCCCCACCCCGCACGTGGACTGGTCCTCCGGCGCGGTCGCCCTGCTCACCGAGCCGGTGGCCTGGCCGGAGGGGGGCCGTCCCCGGCGCGCGGGCGTGTCCGCCTTCGGCATCAGCGGCACCAACGCCCACGTGGTCCTCGAACAGGCCCCGGCGGTGCCCGGACAGCCGCGCCCGGCCGACGCGTCCGGGGGCGACGCGCCGCAGGCCCCGACGGAGCACGGGGCGCCGGCCGAACCCGCACCTCCCGCGCCTGCGCCGCTCGTCGCCTGGCCGGTCTCGGCCCGCAGCGCGGCCGCCCTGCGCGGCCAGGCGGAGCGCCTCCGGGACCACCTCGCCGACGGTCCCTCCCCCGCCGACGGCCCGTCCCCCGCCGCCGTCGGGCGCTCACTGGCGCTGTCCAGGGCCGCCCTGCCGCACCGGGCGGTCGTGCTCGGCCGCGACCTCGGCGAGCTGCGGGCCGGGCTGGCCGCGCTGGCCGCGGGCGACACCGCCCCCGGACTGCTCCGGGGCACCGCGGTGCCCGGCCGGGTCGGCTTCCTGTTCCCGGGCCAGGGCAGCCAGCGACCCGGCATGGGCCGGGGCCTCCACCAGGCCCATCCGGTCTTCGCGCGGGCACTGGACGAGGTGTGCGCGGAACTGGACCGGCACCTGGCCGCGCCCGGGCGTCCCGCGCTGCGCGACGTCCTGTTCGCCCCGGAGGGCAGCGCCGAGGCCGCCTTGCTCGACGAGACCGTGTTCACCCAGGCCGGGCTCTTCGCCGTCGGCCTGGCGGCGTTCCGCCTGCTGCTGTCCTGGGGTGTGACGCCCGACTACGTCGGCGGCCACTCCGTCGGCGAACTGGCGGCGGCCTGCGCGGCCGGCGTGCTGACGCAGGAGGACGCCTGCCGCCTGGTCGCCGCCCGCGGCAGGCTGATGCAGGACTCGCCGGAGGGCGGCGCGATGGTGGCCGTCGAGGCGTCGGAGGACGAGGTGCTGCCGCTGCTGGCGGGCGGGGAGGGCCGGGTCGGCATCGCGGCCGTCAACGGGCCGCGCGCCGTCGTGCTCTCCGGCCTGGCCGAGGCGGTCGAGGAGGTCGCGGCCGTCCTCGCCGCGCGTGGTCGCCGGACGAAGCGCCTCCGGGTCACCCGGGCGTTCCACTCGCCGCTGATGGACGGCGTGCTGGACCGGTTCCACGAGGCGGCGAGCGGGCTCGCGTACCGGCCACCGCGGATCCGGCTGCTGTCGAACCTGACCGGCGAGCAGGCGACAGCCGAGCAGGTGTGCGCACCGGAGTACTGGGTCCGGCACATCCGGGAGGCGGTGCGCTTCCACGACGGCGTGCGCCGGATGGCTGCGGACGGCGTGACCACCTTCCTCGAACTCGGCCCCGGCGGCGTGCTGTCCGCCCTGGTGCGGGACGCGCTGGCCGACCTGAGCCCGGCCCCGGCGGCGGTGCCGCTGCTGCGGAGCGGCCGGCCGGAGGTGGACAGCGCGCTGACCGCGCTGGCCGGTGTCCACGTCCGTGGCGTCCCGGTGGCCTGGGAGGCCGTTCTCGCCGACTCCGGTGGAGACGACCGGGTCGCCCTGCCCACGTACGCGTTCCAGCGGCGCCGGTTCTGGCCGGAGGGCGTCGCACCGGCCTCCCGGACGGCCGGGCCCGCCACCGGGACGCCCGCCACTGAACCACCGGCCACCGAACCACCGGCCACCGCGCCGGGTGACCCCCGAACGCCCGAGGAGAACGCCGGCCCCCGGTCGCCCGAACGACTGTCCTCCCTCGATCCGGCCGAACGCGGCCCGTTCCTCAGGGAGTTGGTGGCCGCCGAGGTGGCCGCCGCGCTCGGGCACAGCTCGACCGAGGACGTGGAGACCGCTCTGAGCCTGCCCGAGCTGGGACTCGACTCCCTCGCCGCGACCGAGCTGAGCGCCGCCCTCCAGGCCGCCACCGGCCTGGACCTGTCCGCCACGGCGGTGTTCGAGCACTCCACGCTCGACGCCCTCGCCGCCCACCTGCTGGACCGGTTGGACGCCGCCACGGTGCCGTCGGCCGGTCCGCCCGGCGGGCTGCTGGCCTCGCTCGCTCCACGGGCGGCGGAGCTGGGCCGGTTCGCGGAGTTCAACGCACTCCTGTCCGCCGCCGCGCGGTTCCGCGACACCTTCGACTCCCCGCCCGACCCGTCCGGCCGGCCGGCTCCCGTTCGCCTCACCCAGGGTCCGGCGGCCCCCCGCCTGTTCTGCTTCCCGTCGTTCGCGAGCAGGTCCGGCGCCCACCAGTACGCGCGGCTCGCCGCCGCCGTGGGCGGCCGGCACGAGCTGTGGGCGCTGCCGGCCCCCGGCTTCGCCGCGGGCGAGCGGCTCCCGGCCGATCTCGACGCGCTGGTGCGCCTGCACGCCGAGGACGTCGAACGGCTCGCCGCCGGGCAGCAGTTCGCGCTGCTCGGCCACTCCGCCGGCGGCTGGATCGCGCACGCCGTGGCGGAGCGCCTGGAGGACCTCGGCGCCCTCCCGGTGTCGGTCGTCCTGCTGGACAGCTACCGGCCCGGCAGTGCCATACTTCCCCTCGTCCAGGCGGAGATCGCCGCCCAGTTGACGGACGGTCGGATTCCCGCCGACGCCCTGCTGGACGACGTCTGCCTCACCGCGATGGGCGGCTACGCCCAGCTCTTCGAGGCCTGGCGGCCCCGGCCCCTGGCCACGCCCACGCTCCACCTGCGCGCCGCCCGGCCGCTGCCCGGCTTCCCGGCCGCCGACTGGCAGGCCTCCTGGCCGGTCCCGCACACCGGGGCAGAGGTTCCGGGCGACCACTTCACGATGACCGGCGAGCACAGCCCCACCACCGTGCGCGCGGTCCTCGACCGGCTCGCCGAGCCGGTCGCCTGACCACCACGACCGGCACGGCCGGCCCGACCACCACGATGTCCGACTCCTGACGAGGGTGAGCAGAACATGAGCACTGACAACGGCAACCGGCCCACCTCCCTGGACCAGGCGGTCCACGACGGCCAGGCCCCCTACCACCGCCGCGCGCTGACCTTCTACGACCTGGTCGTCTTCCGCGGCAGCGCGCCGCTGTTCTGGCGGTGCTCGCCGCGGAACTTCCAGCAGATGTACGACACCTGCCTCGGTGCGAAGCACCTGGAGATCGGCGTCGGCACCGGGTACCTGCTGGCGCACTCCCGGTTCCCGGTGTCGAACCCGCACATCACGCTGGCCGACCTCAACCCCAGCACGCTCGACTTCACCGCCGAGCGGCTCGCGCACTACCGGACCACCAAGGTGGTCGCCAACGCCCTGGAGCCGCTGCCGGTGCCCGCCGAGAGCCAGGACTCGGCCGCCCTGAGCTTCCTGCTGCACTGCATCCCCGGCAGCCTGCGCGAGAAGGGCGTGGCCATCCGCCACGCGGCCGCGGCCGTGAAGCCCGGCGGCACGGTCTTCGGCAGCACCGTGCTGTCGTCGGGGGTCCCGGTCACCGGGGCCGGCCGCTGGCTGATGAACAACCTCAACGCGAAGGGCGTCTTCCACAACGACCAGGACGACCTGGAGGACCTGCGCGACCAGCTCAAGCAGTCCTTCGACGACTTCGACCTCGTCGTGCGCGGCTCCGTCGGCCTGTTCCGGGCCCGCAAGGCCTGAGGCGTGGGCCCCGGCCCCGTCCTCACCGCTCCTCACCGCTCCTCCCCGCCCCACCGCCCCGTTCCCGGAAGGACCCGACACCATGTCGACACGCTGGTACCCGATCGAGGAGGCCGACGACTCGCTGTTCGCCACGGCCCCGCTCTACCACGCCCGTTCGGTCGAGGTGCCGTTCTCCGCGGAGGAGACCTGGGCGGCCCTGACCGGCGACGGCGTGTCCAGCTGGACGAAGGGCATGCGGCGGCTCACCTGGACCTCGCCCCGGCCGTTCGGCGTCGGCACCACCCGCGAGATCGAGATGGACGGTGACTTCACCCTCCGCGAGCGCTTCTTCCGCTGGGAGGAGGGCACCCGCAAGACCTTCAGCGCGACCGAGGCGACCCGCCCGATCTTCCGTCACCTGGTGGAGGACTACGTGGTCGAACCCACCGAGAACGGCGCCCGGTTCGGCTGGCGCTGGGCGGCCGAGCTGAACCGCCCGTGGTCGTTCCTCCAGGGCCCGCTGGACCGGTTCTTCTTCGCCCCCACCGGCCGCTCGCACATCGACGGCCTGCCCGCCTACATGGCCTCCCGGCACGGCGCCGCGCACCGCTGAGCACCCGGCCCCAACCCCCGCCCCCGAACGAAAGAAGAACCGAATGTGCGGGATCGCCGGCTGGATCTCCTTCCAGCACGACCTCGAACGTGAACTCCCCGCCCTGACCGCCATGACCGACACCATGGCCTGCCGCGGTCCGGACGCCGCCGGCACCTGGCTGTCCCGGCACGCCGCGCTGGGCCACCGCCGGCTCGCCGTCATCGACCTGACCGGCGGCGCGCAGCCGATGGTCGTCGAGACGCCGGACGGCCCGGTCGCCATGACGTACAGCGGCGAGGCGTACAACTTCACCGAGCTCCGGGACGAACTCCGCCGCCGGGGGCACGAGTTCCGCACCTCCAGTGACACCGAGGTCGTGCTGCGCGGCTACCTGGAGTGGGGGCAGGGGATCGCCGACCGGCTCAACGGCATGTACGCGCTGGGCATCTGGGACGGCCGCGTGGAGAAGCTGGTGCTGCTGCGCGACCGCCTGGGCATCAAGCCGCTCTACTACTACCCGACCGCCGACGGCGTGCTGTTCGGGTCCGAGGCGAAGGCCCTGCTCGCCCACCCGGCGGTGGAGCCCGTGGTGGACGCCGACGGCTTCCGCGAGCTGTTCGGGTTCGTCAAGGCCCCCGGCCGCGCGGTCTGGACGGGCATGCACGAGGTCAAGCCGGGCGCCATGGTGACCGTCGACCGCTCGGGCCTGCGCGAGCACGTGTACTGGCGGCTGGAGGTCACCGAGCACCGGGACGACACCGAGGCCACCGTCCGGCGCGTCCGGGAGCTGCTGGAGGACAGCGTGGCCCGGCAGCTGGTCGCCGACGTGCCGCAGTGCGTGCTGCTCTCCGGCGGCCTCGACTCCAGCGCCCTCACCGCCCTGGCCGCCCGCCGCCTGGCGGACGGGGGCGAGCGGGTGCGGACCTTCACCGTCGACTTCGAGCAGCCGGACGAATTCCGCCCCGACGACCTGCGCGGCTCGGCGGACGCGCCGTTCGCCCGCGCGGTGGTCGAGCACGTCGGCGCGCAGCACCACGACATCCGGCTCGACCACCTCGAACTGGCCGATCCCGAGGTTCGCCGGGCCACCGTGACCGCCCGCGACCTGCCGTTCGGCTTCGGCGAGGCGGACAACTCGCTGTACCTGCTGTTCAAGGCGATCCGCCGGCACTCGACGGTCGCCCTTTCCGGGGAGTCGGCCGACGAGATCTTCGGCGGCTACCCGTGGTTCCACCTGCCGGCGGTCCAGCAGACCGCGATGTTCCCGTGGGTGACCGCCTCCGGCCTCGGTCCGCGGAAGCACCCCACCAAGCTGATCGACGCCGGGCTGCTGCTGGGGACCCTCGACGTCCCCGGCTACTGGGCGCAGCGCTGGAGCGACTCGGTCGCCGCCATCCCGGTGCTGGAGGGCGAGGACGCGCACGAGCGGCGGATGCGCGAGTTCTGCCACGTGCACCTGACCAGCCTGCTGGGCCTGCTCCTGGACCGCAAGGACCGGATGAGCATGGCGGTGGGCCTGGAGGTGCGCGTGCCGTTCTGCGACCACCGCCTGGTGGAGTACGTCTACAACACCCCGTGGGCGATGAAGACCTTCGACGGGCGGGAGAAGAGCCTGCTGCGCGCGGCGGTGCGGGACGTGCTCCCCGCGTCGGTGGTGGAGCGGGTGAAGGCCCTCTACCCGCACACCCAGCAGCTCGCCTACGTGGGGCAGTTGCAGCAGCAGGTCGGCGAACTGCTGTCGGGCGGCCACGAGGCGGTCGAGTTCTTCGACCGGGCCGCGCTCGCGGCGGCCGCGGGCGCCCGGCCCGAGGCCGTCGACCGGGACGAGCGCGAGGCGTTCGAACGGGTCCTCGACCTGGCCGTCTGGCTCGACCTCTACCGCCCGACCATCAAGCTCTCCTGAGGAGTCGCACCATGCCCGTCGACAACGACGTCTACAACACCCACTCCTGGTGGCACGACGACCAGCCGTTCGCGACGCTGGAGGCCTTCACCCCGGCCCGGTTCGCCTACTTCCAGGAGGTCCTCACCCAGCGGCTGAGGCTGGACCTCAAGGGCCTCAAGGTCCTCGACGTGGGCTGCGGCGGCGGTCTGCTGGCCGAGCTCTTCGCCGGCGCCGGGTGCCGGGTCACCGGCGTGGACCCGTCCGGCCCGTCCCTGGAGGCCGCCGGCGAGCACGCCCGGCAGTCCGGGCTGGAGATCACCTACCAGCAGGGCTTCGCCGAGGAACTCCCCTTCGCCGACGGCACGTTCGACCTGGTGTACTGCTGCGACACCCTGGAGCACGTCACCTCCGTGGACCGGGCGGTGGGCGAGGCCGTACGGGTGCTCAAGCCCGGCGGCCACTACCTCTACGACACCATCAACCGGACGTTCCGGTCCAAGCTGGCGATGATCAAGATGGCGCAGGACTGGAAGTCCGTCAGCTTCGCGCCCAAGGACCTGCACGACTGGAAGAGCTTCATCAAGCCGGCCGAGCTCCACGCGGTGTTCCGCGCGCACGACCTGACCAATCAGGACCTCGTCGGATTCGCCTCCACCCGGCCGCAGTTCGAGCTGCTGAAGGCGATGCGCCGCCGGGCCCGGGGCGAGATCACGTACGGCGAGCTGGGGCGGCAGTTCCAGCTCGGCGTGCACAAGGACACGTCGGTGATCTACGCCGGCTACGCACGGAAGGCTGCCCAGTGACCCTCACCACCGCCCCCGACGTCCGGGTCCCGGTACTGATCGTCGGCGCCGGCCCGGCCGGCCTGACCGCCTCGCTGGCGCTCTCGCGCTACGGCGTCGCGCACCTGGTGGTCGGCAAGTACCCGGGCACGGCCCACACCCCCCGCGCGCACCTGCTGAACCAGCGCACCGGGGAGATCCTGCGCGATCTCGGCGCCGAGGACCAGGTGATGGCCGAGGCGACCCCGAGCCCGCTGCTGGCCAACCACGTCTTCATGTCGACGTTCGCCGGACCCGAGGTGAGCCGGCTGGACGCCTACGGCAACGGCCCGGACCGCATCGGCGACTACCTGGCGGCCAGTCCGAGCACGATGTGCAACCTCGCGCAGCACCGGCTGGAGCCGCTGCTGGTCGAGCGGGTCCGGCAGGCCGCGGTCGGCGAGCTCCGCTTCGGTCACGAGTTCCTGCGCATGGAGCAGGACGAGGACGGGGTCACGGCCGTGGTCGCCGACCGGCAGTCCGGCCTGGAGTACACCGTGCGCGCCGACTACGTGATCGGCGCCGACGGCGCGAAGAGCCGGGTGATGGAGCAGGCCGGACTCACCGTGGAGGGTGCCACCGGGCTGGCCAAGGTCGCCTCGGTCTGGTTCGAGGCGGACCTCTCGCAGTACTGCGAGGACCGTCCGGCCATTCTCTACATGGGCGCCGTGCCCGGCAACCCGCCGGAGGACGGCCGGGTGTTCGTCAGCATCCGCCCCTGGAACGAGTGGGTCTACCTGCGCTTCCTCGACCACGGCGCGGAGTTCGACCGCGACGACCACGAGGAGATCCTCGCGCACATCCGGGAGAGCATCGGCGACCCGTCCGTCGAGGTCCGGATCAAGAACGTCTCGCCGTGGGAGGTCAACGCGGTCGTCGCCCCCCGCTACGCGAACGGCCGGGTGTTCTGCGTCGGCGACGCGGTGCACCAGATGCCGCCGACCAACGGCCTCGGGCTGAACTCGGCGGTCGCGGACTCCTTCAACCTCTGCTGGAAGCTGAAGCTGGTGCTCGACGGCTCGGCCTCGCCCGCACTGCTGGACACCTACCAGGCCGAGCGGCTGCCGGTGGGCGGACAGATCGTCGACCGGGCGGTGCGCAGCATGCTGGACTTCCTCGGCATCCCGGCCGCGCTGGGCTTCACCGCCGGGCAGGACGCCGCCGAGCAGTGGGAGCTGCTGCGCGGCCTCGCCGACGACACGGAGGAGGCCGCCGCCCGGCGGGCCGCCCTGGCCGCCGCGACCGACCGGATCAACTACCAGGTCAACGCGCACGGCGTCGAGATCGGCTACCGCTACCGCAGCGGTGCCCGGGTCGACGACGGCACGCCCGAGCCGGTCGGCGACCGGGACCCCGAGCTGTACTACCAGCCCACCACCTGGCCCGGCGCACGTCTGCCGCACGCCTGGCTGGAGGACGGCGGCCGCCGCCGCTCCACCCTGGACGTGGTCGGGCGGGGCCGCTTCGTCCTGCTCACCGGCCGCGGCGGCGACCGCTGGCACGATGCCGCCCGCGAGGCCGCCCGACTCACCGGGGTGCCCGTGACGGTCCGGACGATCGGCTCCGCCGAGGGCCTGCGCGACCCGTACGGGGCCTGGGACCGGCTGCGCGAGGTCGACGCCGACGGCGGCGTCCTGGTCCGCCCGGACGGACACGTCGCCTGGCGCGCCCGGACCGCCGACTCCGCCGGCGAGCTGCCCAAGGTGCTGGCCGCCGTCCTGCACGCGCCGGCCGGCCCCGCGGTCTGAGCCGCCGCCGGGCGGCCCCTTCGGGGGGACGCCGAGGCCGGTCGGTCCGACAGTGCGTCGGACCGGCCGGCCTCCCCGGGTGGGGAGGGGACGGTCAGACGGCGCCCATGGGGTACCAGCAGATGTTCATCTGGACGTTGCCGTTCGCGTTCGCGACGTCGTCGATGTCCTCGATCCAGACCTTGGCGGTGGCGTTGCGGGCGAGCGGGACGGTCATGTTGTCCCAGACTCCCTGGGTGTTCTGCCGGGTCTTCTTGCCGTGGGCGACGAGGTCGAAGTAGTAGGTCATCCCGGGGGCTTCGACGTAGACCCGGTGCTTGCGGCCGTGCTTCTCGTCGTCGCTGAACCACTCGTAGCTGGCGGCCTCGACCACCAGGAAGCCGTTCCGGTCGGCCGTCATGGTCCACTTGCTGGTCGAGCGCGGCTTGACGGACGACGTCGGGTAGTTCTTCCGCGTCGGGCTGCCGAAGAGTGCGGTGGCGAAGGAGACGCTGCCGTTGGCGGTGAGGGTGCCGGTGACCTTGACGGTCTTGTTGGCGGTGAGCGGTCCGTTGGCGGTGAGCTCGCCCTCACCGGCCTGGGCCCCGGCCTTGGCGGTGAGCGCGCCGTAGACGGTGATCGCTCCGCCGTTCTGGGGGATGCTCAGGCCCGCGGTGCCCTGGAAGAGCAGCGTGTCGTTGACCTTGATCGCGGTGCCCGCGGTGGGGTGTGCCAGGGCGGCGGCCTTGAGCGTCTTGTCCGACTTGACGGTCAGGCCGTCGTTCGCCGTGATCACTCCGCCCGCCGTCACCTTGCCGGCTTTCAGCTCCTTGTCGGACTTCACGGTGACGTTCCCGTCCGCCTGCAGTTCGCCGCCGACGGTCAGCTTGCCGGACATGGTGACGTCCCCCTCGAAGGCGGTGTTGCGGGCCCAGGTCTTCCTGGCGTTCTTGTTGTCCGCCCAGAAGGTGTCCGTCACGGTGACCTTGTCGGTGGCGGAGAGGGTCTTGGCGGCGATGTCGGGGTTCTTCACCGTGACGGTGGTGGACAGGTAGTGGTGGACGTCCTTGCCCTGGGCGTCCTTGGTGCGGGCGTCCAGGACGAAGGTGGTGGTGTCGGTGAGGGGGCCGACCGGGTGGCTTCCGCCGGAGACTTCGATCGGGGGGCGGTCGTCCCAGGCCAGCCAGTAGCCGGTGCCGGCCTCGCTGCCCTCCCAGCGCAGGACGACCGTCGCCTTCCCGTCGTTGACGATCTGGGGCCTCTCGGCGGCGAAACCGCGGAAGTGGAAGGCCGACGGGCTTTCGAGGTGCTTCTCCACGGGGTCGGTGCTCACGGTGCGGTCGGCCCAATCGTCGCTGGTGGCGGGGGTCGTGTGCTCGGTGATGGTGAGGGCGGCGTGGCCGGGGGTGCGGACGACGGGGATCGCCGAGACCTTGAGGGTGAAACGGCGGGTGGCGTCGAAGGTCACCTGGTTCCCCGGCCCCTCCGGGGTGCACGTGAACACCACGGCCTCGTCACCGCGCTGCGGCACGATCAGCCAACTCCCTTGGCCCCCGTCCTGGTTGCCGTCGAGGGGGGCGGGGCTGCTGGCGAGGTCGGCGGCGGTCGTCCCCACCGGGAGGGAGACGGTGATGGACCGGCATCTGACGTCCGCGGCGCCGTCGGGCTTGGAGAAAGTGAGGCTGAGGACGCCGTTCTTGGTCTTGCTGGGTGTCGAGACGGGAAGCGGGTCCGGGCTTGGCACGCACTCGACCCGCAGCAGGCCGGGCGGTCCTGCGGCCGCGTCGAAGGGATCGGAGGGGGAGGTGTTCGGCAGCACTCTCGGATACTCGGGTGAGGACCTGATTTCGTCAACAACTCCCGCTGGTGCGCCCGAGGTTGGATGTCTGCGCCGTGTCAGAAAGAGAATGCTTTCGATCGGATCACCGAAATTCTCGGAGAGTTTCGATCAGTCCGGGAAGTCATGGCTCCGCCAAGATGTATACGTGCGACCATGGGCGCTGCTCCTCGACCAGTGATCATCAGCCGTACGGACTGAGGGAGTTCGCCATGCCCGTGGAAGCCGTCTTCTTCAATGTGGGGCAGGGCGACTGCACCCTGTTGATCTTCTACGCCGACGGCAAGGACACCCAGGGCGTGGCTTCGGTCCTGATCGACTGCGGGAGCATCAAGCGCCAGGGGCACAAGGGCGGCGGCCCCCTGGCGACGGCCGGGTCCATGTCGGAGCGGGTCATCGAGAAGATCGACGGCTACCTGAAGAACCTGAAAACCCCGAACACCATCGACTACCTGATCCTCAGTCACCCCGACCGCGACCACTACCGCTACGTCCAGGACCTCGTCGCGCCGGTCGACACGGCCACGAAGAAGCGCCGACTGCGCTACACGATCCGGAACATCCGGTACACCGGGAAGCCCGGCGACTACACCAAGGACATCCTGGGGCACGGCAAGGGCCTCAACCTGATGCTCAAGAACTGGACCACCTACGGTCGCGACGGCTCGTCCCACACCATCGCCACCGAGCCGGTCGAACAGGACATGCCCGCCACCCCGCTCCTGCTGCCGCTCGACGGCCTCCCGGACGGCCCGACCACCCCGAAGCTCTACGTGATCTCCGCGAGCGTCTCCAAGACCCGCACCACCGCCAGCGTCGCCGCCAAGAAGCGCAGGACCACCGGCAGCACCCTGGCCCGCCTGGAGGCCCTCCCGCACGGCTTCTGGCCGCTGGGAGGCAGCAAGCGCAAGGCGGACGCGCCGACCGCGGAGAGCCAGGCGAACACCGACTGCATCGTGCTGATGCTCCAGGGAGCCCCCGACAAGGACGGGAAACGGCAGAAGGTCATCCTCACCGCCGACGCCGGCGAGGAGACCGAGGACTACCTGGTGGCCAGGTACAAGGACGACCCCGACCTCAAGCGCGAGGCCGGCTCCTGGTTGAAGGTCGGTCACCACGGGAGCAGCTACTCCTCGACGGCGCCCTGGGTCCGACTGATCAACCCCGACGGCCTGTTGGTCAGCTCGGGCACCCGGGAGTTCGGCGGCACCGGGATCCCCGGGTTCGGCCACCTCCAGCGGATCGCCGACGACCGGCACAAGCCCGCGCCCACCGTCACCCCGAACCCGGCGGACGGCGAACTCCCGCGCGTGGCCTACTACGGGCAGTCCGGCGACGTCATCAAGGGCACCGGGCCGTACCACTACCGGGACCAGGTCGGCGTCGCGGGCGTGTGCACCACGCTCAACAACGTCAAGGACGCCGCGACCGGCAAGAAGCCCGACCCCCGCGGCTGGGACTGGCACCTGACCATCGACCCGGACGGCACCCCGGGCACCTACCGGCTCACCTACAAGTAAGGAGAGTTGACCATGGGGCTGTCCGTTGCGGCACTGCGCGCGAGGATCGAGGCGTCCGACGGAGGCGCCTTCACCCTCGGAGCCGCCGACCTCGACCTGCCGACCGCGGGCGAACTGTTCCAGCGGCACCTGGGCGCCGGAACGCTGAACCTCGCCCGGTCCGTCGCGCTCACCGAGGAGTTGAGCGTCGCGGGCGAGCTGCTGCTCTCCGGCGCCGCCACACCGCTGCCCGCCCTGGTGTGGTTCGCCACCGACCGGGACCCTGACGACCCGGCGGCCGGTGACGACGACGAGGCCCTGGTCACCGGCCTGCAGATCGACGTCTCGCTGCCCGACTTCACCGTGCCCGCCGGCCACCTGGACCGCGAGCTGGATCCGGCGGTGCTGCGCACGGTGGGCTTCGACACCCTCCACCTGCTGCTCGACGCCACCGCCGCCATCGACGACGACCGGACCGACGACCACGCCCGCCCGCGCAACGGCATCGGCGCCGAGTTCCCCCTGCCCGGCGCGGGGCCGCAACAGCGCGGCTACGCCGTCGGGTTCTGCCCGGAGCAGGCCGGGTGCGCCTGGAGCCTGGCGGGCGACTTCGCGGACGTCCCGCTGCGCGACCTGGCCGACCTGGCGGTGCTGGGGCCCGGCCTGGGGGCCGGCGACTTCGCGATCCCCGAGGAGTTCGGCCGGATCGGCCCGCTGGCGATGAGCGGCCTGTCCGTCACCTTCCACCCCGCCGACCAGGCCCGGGGCATCACCGCGGCGATCGTCTCCGCGGGCGTGCGGATCGAGCTCGACACCACCTTCGACCTGTTCCCCGGCGCTCTCGGCGTGTCCGGGCTGTTCGCCGAGTTCACCGTGACCCACGTGGGCCGCCCCCGGGTGCGCAGCCTCTTCGGCGGCACCCTCACGCTCGCCGGCGACACCGAGGCGCACGCCGAGGTCCGGTTGCCCGACTTCCGGGCGGTCGCCCGGCTGCTCGCCCCGGTGCCGCTCGCCCCGCTGGCCGCCGCCTACCTCCCGGGCCTCGGCCTGCCCGAACTCACCGTCTCCGAGCTGCGCTTCGAGGGGACCGCCGGCAAGGGCGCACCCGCGTTCGGCCTGGACCTCTCCGTGGAGGGCCCCTGGGAGGTCCTGCCCGGCCGGGTCGCGCTGACCGACCTCGACCTCGCCCTGACCGTCGACGGTGACGGCTGGACCGGCGAGCTGGAGACGGCCTGGCAGCTGGGCGGCGGCCAGGTCGGCGTGTCGGCCGAGTACCAGGACGGCGTCTGGCGCTTCCTCGGCCAGGCGACGGGCCTCACCCCGGCCGACCTCTTCGGCGTGTTCGAGGCCGACGTCCCGGCACTCTTCGACGAACTCGAACTGCTCTCGCTGTCGGTGGAGTTCGACGGCTCGGGCGAGGAGATCGCGCTGGGCGGTGCCCTGGCGTTCCCGATCGGCGAGGCCGACGCCGTGCTCACCCTCACCACGGTGCTCACCCGGCGCCCCACCGGTGGCGGCTACGAGAAGCAGGTGACCGGCCTGCTCACCGTGGTCGTCCCGGGTGCGGGCACCGAGGAGCCGGACGGCGGGGAGGAGCTGCTCGGGGAGGACCTGCGCCAGGAGGACGCTCCGGCCGGTGTACGGACGGCCGGGCCGCGCACCCTGGTCTTCGCCGTCGACTACCGCGAGGACGCCACCGGCACCACCGTCACCGGCACCTGGTCCTCCCCCGAAGGGGTCCGCCCGACCGATCTGGTGGCCGCGCTCGGCATCGACCTGCCCCGACTGCCCGAGGCCCTGGAGCCGGCGCTCACCGCCCTGGCCGTCCGATACGACTCCGCCACCGGCCAGGTGCTGCTCACCGCCACCACCGAGCACACCGGCTGGGTGTACGCCACCCGCCCCGGCTCCGGCCAGGGCAAGCCGCGCCGCACCACCGCCGCGGCCCGGGTACGGCTGGACGCCCGCGCCTCCGGGCTGCCCCTGGTCGGCGACGCCGTCCCGCCCGGCTCGGACCTGGCGCTGCCCGGGCTCGCCGTCACCTCCGCCCCCGAGGGGTGGAACGACCAGCAGGCCCGCGCCCTCAACACCCTGCTGGACGGGCTGGACGGCGCCGCCGAACGCCGCCTGCCCCGCTTCGCCGTCGGCGAGGCGGCCCGGCCGGGGGTCGCGGTCCAGATCGAACTGAGCATCGGCGGCGAGCCGCAGGACCCGCTCGTCCTGCCGGTCACCTCCCCGCCCGGGCGGGCGCTCACCGCGCGCGGCCCGATCGCCGCCCGTGCCATCGCCGCCCGTGCCCAGGAGGACGGCTCCGCCCGCGAACTCGGCGTCGTGCTCGGCCCGGTGCGGCTGCACCGGCTGGGCGTCGCCGTCGTCGACGGCCGGCTGGTGATCGCGCTGGACGCCACCATGGCGGTCGGCCCGCTCACCGTCGACCTGCTCGGGCTCGGCTTCGGCCTGGACACGGACTGGTCCCTGACCCCGACCCTGCGCGGCGCGAGCCTGGCGCTGGAGCGGACCGGCCCGCCCCGGGTGGTCATCGCCGGGGCCTTCACCCGGATCGACGCGGGCCCGGACTTCGAGCCGGCCTTCGCCGCCGCCGGACGGATCGAGATCCAGGACCTCATCGTCCTGCAGCTGGCCGGGAGTTGGGCGCGCAACAAGGCCGGCTGGGACTCGGTCTTCGGCTACGCCGAACTGGTCGCCGGCCGCAACCGGATCAACGGGCTCTTCACGGTCGGCCCGGTGACCTTCACCGGCGTCGTGCTCGGCTTCGGCGTCAACAGCACCGTCCGGCTGCCCGCCACCCACGAGGTGAGCGAGTTCCCCTTCGTCAAGCGGCTCGGCGCCGCGCCCGGCGAGCCGGGCGGCGAGGTCGAGAAGCTGTCCCCGACCGAGGCGCTGGACCGACTGGTCGGGCAGGGCGGCTGGGTGACCCCGGCGCAGGGCCAGTACTGGGTGGCCGGCGGCATGGAGTTCACCGTCTACCGGTTCATCCAGGCCCGCGCGGTGGCCCTGGTCGAGTGGGGCCCGGCCGGCTGGAAGGCCGTCCTGGCGGGCAGCACCTCGCTCGCGCTGCCGCCCACCCGTGGCGCCGGCGGCACCGCGGCGCGGCGGGGCGAGCTCACCCCGCACGGCGAGGCCGCACCCCAGGGCGAAGCCGCACCGCTCCTCTTCGGCAAGCCGCTCGGCCAGGTCGTCGTCGACTTCGTCTTCGCCTACGACTCCGCGCTCGGCCGCTTCTCCATGGACACCGTCATCGCCGAGGGCTCCTACCTGCTGGACCCGCAGGCGAAGCTCACCGGCGGCGTCTCCCTCTACGTGTGGGGCAAGAGCCTGCCCGGCGTCCCGAAGGGCTTCGTGCTCACCGCGGGCGGCTACCACCCGCGCTTCCGCGTCCCCGCGCACTACCCGAGGCCGCCGCGGATCGGCTGGCTGTGGGAGCGCGGCCCGGTGTCGATCCGGGCCGAGGCCTACGCCGCGCTGACCGACGGCGCCTTCATGATCGGCGGCGAGCTGGCCGCCGTCTACGACAACGGGCACGGCATCAACCTGCGCGCCTGGTTCACCGCCTACGTGCACGCCCTGGTGCAGTGGAAGCCGTTCTACGCCGACCTCGCGCTCGGCCTGCGCATCGGCGTCGCCGCCACCGTCAAGGTGCTCTTCGTCCGGATCCGGGTCTCGCTGGAGGTCGGCGTCGACCTCCAGCTGTGGCTGCCGCCGATCGGCGGCCGGGCCAAGGTCAAGGTCTGGTTCATCTCCTTCACCCTCGGCTTCGGCGCCGACCGCAAGGGCGCGCCGGCCGCCGACTGGGAGGAGTTCCAGCTCCAACTGCCCGCACCCTCGCGCGCCGCGCTGAAACAGGGCGGCGAACTTCCCGACGTCACCGAGGCGGAGACGGCGGCCCGGCAGGCGGCGGCCGCCCCGGAGCTGGTCCGGATCGACGGCTTCACCACGGCCGTCGAGTCCGCCCTGCCCGCGTCCAGGATCACCCTCAACGGCGACCTGTTCGCGGGCAGCGACACCGCCCGGATCGACATCCGGCCGATGAAGCTCACCGGCGTGGTCTGCGAGCAGATCGTCGAGATCCTCGACGAGCAGGGCCGGCGCTACGGCTGGCAGGAGGCCGGCTGGGAGATCACCGCCTCCCGCGAGGGCCTGCCGCAGGCGCTCTGGGGCCGGCCGCTGGCGAACCCGAACCAGGCGCTCGACCAGGACGGCCTGGTCGACGGCTGCCTCACCGGGCTGACCATCGACGTCCCCGGCCCGACCCGGCAGCTCGGCGTCGGCCCGGTGCCCTCCGCCGCCCTCGACGTCGAGGGGCTGCCGCCCGGCCGGATGCCGCTGCGCGACGGGTCCGTGGCCGGGCCCGCCCCGGTCTTCGAGGAGGACGGTGTCGGTGTGATCACCCGCACCCTCACCGGGGCGGCCGCCGAGCGCACCGCCGTGCACGACGCGCTGGCCGCCCTCGGCCTCGCTCCGGGGAGCGACGGCCCGCTGGACCGCACCGCCGAGCTCCTCGGCCACTCCCTGACCGACGCCCCGATGCTGACCGAAGCCCAGAGGTGACCGCCGTGCCCACCCGCCCCGACCTGGACGTCAGCTTCTACGACCACCTCGTCCCCAAGGCCACCGCCGGCGTCTACACCGTCACCGTCGAGCACCGGCTCAGCAAGGACGGCCGGCCCCTGGACACCGCCGCCGAGCTCCCCCCGGCCGAGGGCCGGTACGAGATCCGCGCGGCGCGCTTCCACCTCGACCCGAGCTCGGTGCACGCCCTCTACCCGGCCGCCGGCGCCGCCGGTCGGTACACCCACGTGCTGCCGCACGTCACGCTCACCCGCGCGGTCCTGCCCTGGGAACGGACCCTGGCGAAGCGGTCCGTACCGGCCCCCTGGCTGGCACTGCTGCTGCTCGCCGAGGGGGAGGCGCTGGACGACCCCGCCGCCGCCGGCGAGTTCACCGACCGGCCGGTCGGCGAACTCCGGCGCCCCACCGAACCCGGCACCGTCGGGCCGGAGTTGGGCGGGGACATCGACGACACCCTGCCCTGCCGGACGATCGACCTGCCGATCGGGGTGTTCCACGCGATCGCCCCGCGCAAGGCCGAACTGCTCGACCTCACCCACGTCCGCGACGTCGAACTCGCCCCGCAGCGCCGGGACGACGGCGAAGTGCTCACCGAGGGCGCGTACGCCGTCCTGGCCGCCAACCGCTTCCCGCGCACGCCCGGGAGCTACGCCGTCCACCTGGTCTCGCTGGAGGGCCACCTCGACCGGCTCGAACCCGGCACGCTCGCGGACGCCGGGCACATCCGGCTCTGCAGCCTGTGGTCCTGGTCCTTCACCAACGCCCCCGACGGCACCCTCGACCCCGGCACCCTGCTGCGCGACCTGGTCGCGCCCGGCACCGCGGACCCGGAGCGGCTCGCCCTGCGGCACACCCCGCCCGCCGGCGGGGGCGACACCGCCGCCGAGCGCCACATCCGCACCCGGCTGCACCACGGCTACACCGCCCTCCCCCAGCGCACCCTCGCCGGGGAGTCCACGTACGCCTGGTACCGGGGCCCGTTCACCCCGCTCACCGCCCCCGAACTGCCGCGCGAGGCCGTTGAGGGCCCGCACAGCACGGCCGACCACGCGCTGGTCTACGACCCGGCGTACGGCGTCTTCGACGTCAGCTACGCCGCCGCCTGGACGCTCGGCCGCACCATCGCGCTCGCCGACCCCGAGTACAGCACCGAGATCGTCGAAGCCCGGCGGGCCCTGGCCAACCGCGCCGCCACCCTGGCCGCGCTCGGCGCCGACCCGGTCCGGGCCCGGCAGGACCCGGACGCCCTGCCCGGCGACACCGCCCTCGGCGCACTCGCCGCGGCCGGCCTCGGTGCCCGGCTGGTCCAGGCCCTCGGTGGCGAGCCGCGCCGCGCACCGGCCCCGGCCCCCGCCGCCCGGACCGCCCGCGTCCGACCCGCCCGCGTCCGGCCCGCCGCCCTGCTCGCCGACCCGCGCGCCCGCGCCTCGCTGGCCGCGGTCGCCGAGGCCGTGACCCCGACCGCGCCGGACTGGCTGGAACGCCTGGCCCTGCTGCGCGGGGTGCCCTTCCCGCACCTGGTGCCCGATCCGCGTCTCCTGCCGCCGGAGAGCCTGCGGGCGTTCCGGATCGACGAGGGCTGGATCGAGGCGCTGGTCGCGGGCGCCGCCGACGTCGGCGCCCACACCTCGACGGACCACGCGCTGGCGCCCCTGCTGCGCGAACGCCGGTTCCGCGACGGCACCCGCCTGCCCGCCGCCGGGCTGCTGATGCACTCCGAACTCGTGCGCGCCTGGCCGGTGTTCGACCTGATCGCCACCCGGGCCGGCGAACCCGTCGAGGAACTGCGCCGGGACCACCTCGCCCCCGACCTCCTGCTGGTGCTGTGGGACGCCGTCCCGGACTCGGTGAGCATCCGCGAGCCGGGCCAGGGCATCCACTTCGGCGTCAACTCCGAGGCCCGGATCAGCCTGCGCCACCTGATCGGCAGCGCCGTCGGCTACCCGACCGGCACCGAGTTCCCCGACCCGGCGAGCGGCCGTACCGTCTTCGACCACCTGCGCCCGGGCCAGGGCGGGCGCCTGCCGGACGTGCTCACCCTGCACGGCGACGGCGGGCTGCTGCCGGCCCTCGCCACCGCCTGCGGGAGCGACCTGTCACCGGGGCGCTTCGCCCTGCAACTCGTCAACGCGCCGCTGGAGCAGCTGCTGCTGCCCGCTCCCCGGACCGACCTGCCGTGCGAGGCGGACACCTTCGTCCAGTACGGCCAGGGCCCGGTCGACGGCACCCGCCACGAGCTGATGGTCAAGAACGAGGGGCCGGCCAGCTCCGTCACCAGGATCGCCTACCTGCGCTTCGACGCCACCGGGCTCCCGCCCGCCGACCGGATCGCCCGGGCCGTCGTCCGGGTGCACGCGGCGGCCAGGGACGCGGGCGGCTTCGACCTGCTGCTGCACGGTACCGGCAACGACTGGGCGGAGTCCGCGCTCGCCTGGGCCGACCGCCCCGAACTCTCCGCGCAGCCGCTCGCCCGGGCCCGCCTGGGCGCCGTCGACGCCTGGACCTGGCTGGAGTTCGACGTCACCGACCACGTCCGCGCCCGCACCGGCGGCCGGGTCTCGGTGGCGCTCACCAAGGCCCAGGCCGCCCGGGAGCTCGCGGTGATCACCTCCCGCGAGGGCACCTCGCACCGCCCCGCCCTGATCGTCACCACCACGCCGACCTCGAACGCGGGGGACTCCGACCGATGAGCGACACCGACCTGATCGTGCCCGTCCAGGTGCACGCCCTGCTGGTCAACCGGAAGGTGCGCACCCTGCACCCCTTCCACCGCCCCCAGCCGAGCTTCGACCGGATGCTCGGCACCCAGCCGAAGACCAAGGGCCGGGGCGCCGCCGAACCCGAGGCCTTCACCGGAGGCAAGGAGGTCGGCGGGGACGCGGGCTTCGAGGGCGTGCACCTCCAGTGGCAGCTGCCCGAGGCGCTCACCGACGGCTTCGTACCGGACGACGGCCAGGACACCCACTTCCCGCTGGTGCCCAACCGCTGGCTGGTGGTGCGCTACGCGTGGGTGCGCGGCGCGCGCAAGGTCCGCGGCTGGGTGGTGCACAGCGACTACCTGTACTCGGACGACGAGGGCGCCTCCTGGGACGACAAGGAGGCGATCAACAGCTTCGTCGACCCGCGCCGCGAGGAGCCGGAGGTCGACTGGCTCGGCCGCCGCCACGTGCTGACGCCCGGCACCCCCTGGCGGGAGCCGGAGGCCAAGCGGTCGCTGTTCCTGAACGCCGCCGGCGCCGGACTGCCCAACTTCGCCGCCTTCGAGCCGTACCACGAGAACGTGTTCGCCCTCCACGACGACCTCCAGGACCTCAGGGACCCGGCACACGGCGACAGTTACCCGCCGGACGCCGAACTCTCCTACCTGGTCGCCGGGTGGTACAGCGACACCGACCACGACTTCCTCCGCGCGGCGGCCGCCGTCCCCGGGCTGCTGCCGCCGGACGCCTCCCCCGACTCCGCCGCCGAGGTCGTCGCGGCGCTGGGCTGGACCCTGGCCGGGCGCGGCGCCGCCGTCGCCGGGGGCCTGGGTGCGGCGGCCGGGCACGGCGTCGAGCACCTCCTCGACCACCAGGACGACACCTACTACCTGAGCGCGAACGCCCCCGTGCGCTCGGACCGGATCACCGTCGACCTGGGCACCGTCCAGGACGTGAGCTCGCTGCGCGTCCTGGCCGGCGACCCCGACGACGCCCACCTGCTGCCCGCCGTCCGGATCCAGACCTCGGTGGACGGCACCGACTGGCCCGCCGCGCACCACCAGGACTACGACGCCGGCACGCCCGTCCTCGAGTACTCCCCCGCCGCGCCCGTCCGGGCCCGGTACGTCCAACTGTGGCTGCTGGAGGCCGGACCGGAGCCGGTCGCCGTCCGGACCTTCGAGGTGACCGCCGCACCGGCCCTCGGGCGCAGCGTCTACCACGGCACCGCGCTCGGCCTGGAGTGGCGGCACGACGGCGACGCCCCCGAGGACAGTCGGCCCGACCCCAACCGCACCGACGTCGCGTTCGGCCACAGCACCGGCGAGGCCGCGGCCGAGCTGTTCGACCGGCAGAGCGACCCGCAGCACGACTCGCCGCGCACCGCGCAGCTGCTGAACGCGCTCTACCACGGCACCCTGGACACCTTCGACGGCCCGGACGGCGACCGCGACCTCGCCGAGACCACCCGGCGCAGCTGGTTCTCCGGCAGCGAGGGCGGTCACCGCTGGCAGATCCTCGCCCGTCCCGATCAGGACCCCGGGGCCGGGAGTCGCCGGGCGCCGGCCGTCGCGCCGGAGTGGCTGGCCCGGCTCAACGCGGACCAGGCCGAACACGACTCCCGGCTGCGTGAACTGACCGAGCACCAGTGGCGGGTGTGGGCCCTGCACTGGCTGCGCCACCTGCCGGAGGGCGAGCGGCCCTCGCAGTTGCCCGAGGGGTTCGACGACGAGTGCGACCGGCTGCTGGAGCCCGCCAACGAGGGCCCGGCCAAGGACGCCGACGACGCCCTGCGACGCATCGAGGAACTCCGCGGCCTGATCCCGTGGCCCGAGCCCGGCCAGGACCTCCAGGACGTCGCCGACACCTGGGCCGCCGAGCGGGGCCTCGACCCGGGCCTGCAGCTCCGGCGGCAGCCCGGTGACGCCTTCTACAAGCCCGCCGAACCGGTCCTGCTGATCAACGGCAGCGGCGGCGGCACCGTCCCGCTCACCCGCGACCGCGACAACCCGCTGCCCTGCCGACTCGGCACCGACCTGCTGCGCGAGGTGATGATCGGCTCCTCCTGGAGCCCGGTCGAGGCGAGTCCGCCCGACCCCGGCCTCACCGGCCTGCCCGCCGCCTGCGCGGCACTGCTCAAGGAGTTCGCCCTCCTGGAGCGCGCCGCCCGCACCGCCGACGGCGCCCGCACCGCGCTGCACGCCGTCGTGGAGAGCCCGGCCACCCGCGCGCGCGGTCCGCTCGCCGAGTACACCGCGCCCTGGCGGCAGCCCTGGCTGCCGATGACGCTGATGTGGAAGCTCAGCTGGTTCCCCACCCCCTACCGCAGCGACGGCACCACGCACTGGACGTTCAGCCCGCCCGATGACGGCATCGACGCCCACCACTACACCTGGGACGGCACCGGCACCCTGGCGGCGGACTTCGAGAGCGAGGGCGACGTCCTCAACCGCCTCTTCCGCTCCCGCGCCTACCTCGCGCCCACCACGGTGTACGTGCTGCGCGAACAGCTCGCCCGCTACCGGGCCAGCCACCCGGGCGCCGACCGCGCCGCGCTGGCCGGACTGCGCCGGGAGCTGGAGCCGCTGGACGTGCTGTCGCAGACGCTCGACGGGTTCAACGACTGGCTGCTGCAGCTCGACGGCGGCGCGCAGGTGCCCGTCGAGGGCGCGGTCGCCGGGCTCGCCGGGCCGCAGAACCACGTGCCCGACCCGGCGACCGGCGCGTTCACCGACCGCCACCAGCCCATCCGCGCAGGGCAGTTGTTCCTCACCGACCTGCGCCTGCTCGACCGCTTCGGCCGCTGCGTCGACCTGGTCACCTCGGGCGACGAGGGCAACTGGTACGACCAGTACCCGGTGCTCACCGCCTCGGTCACCCCGAGCCGAGCGCTGTACACCGACCCCGCGCCGGTCAACCCCGAGCGGTTCGTCCAGCTGCCGCCCCGGCTGCTCCAGGACACCCGGCTGGCCTTCACCCAGGAGCCGTCCGGGCGCAGCGACGGCCTGGCCGGCTGGCTGCTGGTCAACCACCTCGACCAGGCCCTCGGCGTGTACGCACCGGACGGCGCGGCCGTGGGGGACGTACGGATCGTGCTCACCCCGGACTCCGGCGAGGCCGCCAGGTGCGTCCCGCTGCCGCACTCCCCGTACACCGGGCACACCGACCCCCGGCTCCTCGCCGACCATCCCGAACTCGCCGGTTTCCTGGCCGGGTTGATCGACCGGCCGGACTCGGCCGGGGCGTTCCGCGCGCTCGTCGCCACCGTCGACCGCAGCGTCGCGGGCATCGTCGACACCGCGCCCGAGTCCGGGCCGCTGCCCGCCCGGCTGATCGGGCGGCCGGTCGCCCTGGTCCACGCCACCCTCGACCTCGAACTCCACCACCAGTTGCCGACCGACCCGTCCTGGGACACCGTCCTCGAACCGGTCACCGGCGCCCACGAGGACGAGGACTGGAACATCCGGCTCGGCGACCCGGAGCGCCTCGACGACGGCCTGATCGGCTACTTCGCCGGCGCGCCCGGCGAGCGGGTGGACTACGGCCTGCTGCGCGCGCTCGACCCGGCCGCCGACAGCGACTACCTGGACCCGGTCACCGACGGCGGCGACCTCGCGCTGCCCGCGCGCCCGCCCGTCCGGCGCCGTTTCCGGCGCGTCACCATGATCGCCCACCCGCACCTGCCGGTGCACGCCACCACGGACATCCTGCCCGTGCACGCCCTGCGGCTGGACGCCGAGCAGGTGCACCGCGCGCTCGGCGCCATCCGGGCCTCGTTCCGGCTCAACCCGCTGCTCGCCACCACGCGCGACCTGCGCCGCCTCGACACCACCATGGCCGTCGACCCGGCGCACCCACTCGGCAACATCGCCGGACGCGCCCCGGCGGCGGCCGAGTTCCGCAGCCTCGGCGCACCGGCCGCCGGGAGCACCGTCGTGCTCGACCTCGGGTCGGTCCAGCGGCTCGCCGGGTACTCCCTGCTCACCGGCACGGCCGACGGCTCCCACCGGCCGGGGAACCCGGTGCTGGAGTACTCGGAGCGCGGCGAGCCGAACGGCTGGCGGCACCTGCCCTACGACGCCGAGCAGGCGGTGAACGAGCACACCCTCGACGAGGCCGTCCCCGCGCGGTACGTCCGCCTGCGCCTCACCACCGGCGCCGACGGCGTCTTCGGCATGCGGCGCTTCGCCGTCACCTGCGACCCGGACGACGCCGCCCTCCTCCTGCCGCCGCTGTCCGCCCGCTACGGCACCTGGAGCTGGGCCCAGCCGCAGGCGACCGCCACGGACGACCTGGACTGGGACGAGCGGCCGCTGTTCCCCGCCGACCACCTCAGCCACCCGGACGACCCGGCGCCCACCGCCCGGGCCGGCTACCTCCAGCTCCACCCGGCCGCGCCGAACCCCCCGGCCCGCTGACCCGCCGACCGCTCGTCCGCTGACCCGCCGAACCCCGACCCCGGCCGCCACCCACCACCGGAAGGACCGCGCCGCATGGCCGTGACCGCCACGACCGACCTGCTCCGCTACACCCTCACCACCTCCCCGCCCGACCTCGTCCGGGCCACCGCGGGCCACCCCCGGCAGGCCCGGCTGGAGATCGCCGTCACCCGCAACCCGGCCGCGGACGGCGTCCCCGACTGCCGCAGCATCACCGTCGAGGTGCCGATCGGGGACGGGGCCGACGCCCTCACCGCCCGTGCCGAGCGCATCGACACCGCCTACCGGGCCCCGCACGGCCGCGGCTGGCACATCCGCGCGACCACCCCGGAGCCCGGCCGCACGGTGTTCACCTGCACCCCCGAAGGCCCGCGCGGCAAGGCCGGGTTCGACGACCGGGAGGACTTCACCCTCGTCCTGGAACGCATCCCGCTCACCGGCCCGCCCGGCACCGTCCAGCTGCGCATCAGCGACGAGACGGCGACCGGCTCCGGCGCCTACGCGCGGCGCAGCACCGTGCTGCCGGTGGCGGTGGTGGGCGAGTGATCGAGGTCATGGCCGCCGCGGGGGCCCTGCTCGACCTGGTCTGCGACACCAACCCCGACCCGGTCACCGTCTCCACCGCCACCGAGACCAAGCGGGCGACGGTCTTCCTGACCTTCCGCAGGCCGGCCGGGAGCGCGGACGTCAAGTGCCGCGCGCTCAGGGTCACCGTTCCGGTGGGCACCGCGGCCGGCGACCTGTCCCTCAACACCGACGCGGCCCACGCCGACGACATCGACGACTACCCGCGCGACAACGGCGGGCCGGAGTGGGACATCGAGCGCACCACCGTGCCGCCCGAGCCGACGGCACCGGGGCAGGTCACCTCGATCACCTTCACCTGCACCCCGCCGTCCGGCGAGACCACCTTCGGCGCCGGGCGGGAGTTCACGCTGCTGCTGTCGAACATCCCGGTCAACCGCACGGTCGGGGCCGCCCGGCTGACCGTGACGGAGACGACGCGGCCCGGCTCGGGGAGCACCGACTGGGCGGACCGGCCGACCGGGGTGCCGGTGGTCGAGAAGCTCGCGAACGAGTTCTACGTGCGGAACTTCTCCAGCCGGGTCGGCCGGGTCGCCCACGGGCAGGCCGCCGTCCTGGAGTGGGAGGGCACCCCGCAGAACAGCGAGTACTACCTCTACTGGGACGACGAGCCCGCGAAGCGGCTCCCCTCCACCGTCCCGCTCACCTACACCACCCACGCGCTCACCCGGACGACGACCTTCGTGCTCGACGCGCAGACGCGGAACGCCGCCAACCAGACGGTGCACCACTACCGTTCGACCACCGTCACCGTGAAGGACCCGGACGTCCTGGCCAGGACCCTCACCGCCGCCGACAGGCTCGCCGTCCACGACACCTTCACCGCCGACCGGACCGACGCGCGCAGGACGTGGGCCCGCACGACGGACTTCACCGGCGACGTGACCATCAGCTGACGACCCGAGGCGCCCCCATCCCATGGCAACCAGTCCGCTCGCGCCCGACGGCCGCCTCCAGGCCGAGTGCGTGCCCAGCCCGAACCCCCTTCCGGTCTCCACGCCGAGCAAGACCAAGAACGGCGTCCTGCGCCTGACCTTCTCCAAGCCCGACGGCAGCCCCGACGTCGAGTGCCGCTCCATCACCGTGTCCCTGCCCATCGGGACGGCGCCGACCGACCTCACGGACAACCCCGTGCCGATCGACGGCAACCAGGACGGCGGGCAGGGCACCTGGCTGATCGTCCAGCGCCCCTCGAAGGAGAACTCCCTCACCTTCGTCTGCACCCCCGAGGCCCCCGGCAACCAGGTCACCTTCGACGCGGGCCGCCGCTTCACGCTCAAGATCTCCGCCATCCCCGTCGCCCGCACCCCCGGCGACGTCCGGCTCACCGTCACCGCCCACACCGCCACCGACAACGACTGGGAGGACCGCCCCGTGGACACGCCCGAGGTCGGGAAACACCGTGAGGACGCCTCCGCGTTCTTCTTCCGCGCGTTCTCCAGCGTGCAGCCGCGGGTGGCGAACAAGGGCAGGGCGACCCTGCGGTGGGAGGGCAGCGAGGCGGGCACCGAGTACTGGCTGTCCTGGGACGAGGGCGCACCGGTGAAGGTCACCGGCCTCAGCCACCAGACCCACGAACTCACCGACACCACCACGTTCGTCCTGGACGCCCGCACCAAGGGCGCCGACGGCCAGGACGTCCACCACTACCTGTCCACGACGGTCACGGTGAAGGACCCGGACATCGTCGCCAGGACGGTGACGGCGAGCGACAAGGTGACGGTGACGGAGACCTTCACCGCCGACAACAAAGCCGGGAAGAAGACCACGATCGGCGCCACCACCTTCGACGGCAACGTCACCGTCACCACCGGCAACACCCTGACCGTCGCCGGGCAGATCAACGCCAACGGCGGCGTCAACGCCACCACCCTCACGACCAGCGGCGCCCTCAACGCCAACGGCACCGTCACCGCGAAAGCCGACGTGATCGTCGAGTCCGCGTACGTCCTGCGGACCGATCACATCTGGTCCTCCGGCAGGAGCACGACCGGCACCGTCAACCTCCAGAGCAAGGTCGACTTCAAGCAGCCGGTCACCGCCAACAACACGGTCACCGCGAACCGGGACGTCACCATCGACTCCGGCTACTCCCTCAAGGCGGCGAAGATCTACGCCGCCGACGGGACCACGACCGGCACCGTCACCGTCAAGAGCAAGCTGGCCGTGGAACAGGCCGTGACCGCCATAGGCGCCGCCCAGACACTGTTCTCGGACTACCTGTCGGGCTTCGCCGACCGCACCTACACGGCCGCGGGCGGCGACGGATTCGTCCACGTCCGGCTCCAGAGCCTGCGGGCGGACACGTCGTCCAGCGCCTGGCAGTTGCACGCCCACCACCGCATCACCGTCAACGTCGGCGGCGTGGACTACCAGTCCTCGACCGCCCAGTCGGGGTGGAAGGACAACGGCACGTTCCCGGGCGACAGCGTGGTCGTCCCCGTCAAGAAGGGGCAGACGATCCGGGTCACCGCGCAGAAGGGGAGCACGGGCGCGTGGTTGGCGCTCACCTGGACCCCGCTCGGCGGCAGCGACGCGCTGACGTAGGAGCAGCCACCGGCCCCGGAAGAGCACGGCAGCACAGGCCGGTGCCGGCCGCGCCCGGAGGGCGTGGCCGGCACCGGTGAGCCGGGGGGAGCGAATTCACGTTACGGAGAGTTCGACGGCGACCCAAGTCCCGGGTTCTTCCGGGAGTGGCGGTACTACGGTCGGAGAATTGCCGTTCGGGGGCCCGCTCCGCCGGTTCGTCAGAGGATCTTGATGGAGTTCACCTTCGGCGGGTGGTTCGGGTACGAGATGTCCGTCCAACGGTTGACCCGCACCGAGTCGCCGTTGGCGTCGGAGTAGACCAGGTCGTTGTTCCCGGTGGAGATCCGGTCGACCCACCACCCGCCGAAGCCGATCTCCCCACCGTTCGCATAGCAGTCCACGCTGTCGCGACCGTCCAGGTGCGACCAGATCTTCAGGAAGTCATTACGGCTCCCGTCGCACGGGATGTGGTCGATGGCGAAGGCACTGCCGGACGGCACCGCCACGGTGAGGGTGGCCGCCGCGGCGAAGGCCATGGCCATCGAGCCCACGACCTTCTTGACATTCGAGAACATGGATTCTCCCCAGTCGGATCACATGAATAATCGGAGTCCGCTCCACAACGAGTTTCCGTTGCGTCGTGCTCGATCAGTATCCGGAACGCCTTTATGAGGGTCAATCGAACAGACCTTGGCGCACGGCGTTCTCGGTCATTTCCCTCCGGAATTTCGGCAAGGCGTGGGGCGTGTCGTTCCGGTGGGTTCACCCGATGACGTGTCGCGGCCTGCCGGGAGGAGACGGGGCGGCGTCCTCGCGCCCGGGGGGCAGTGTCGGTGGGGCGGGGCGGTGGTGTCAGTCCGGATGGTTCCGGGTTCCGGGGTGGGTGGCGGGTGGTTAGCGTGCCCCGGGCGGTCCGGAGGGGCCGCTGCCACGCGTCTTCAGGAGGTCAGGATGACCGCGCACCACCCCGGTCGTAGGGCTCGCCGCCGGTGTACGGCGTGAGGGGCCGAGCGGTGCCGGGCTCCCTTCCCCGGCTGGCGCTGATGGCGGCCGCGCTGCTGCTGCCGGTGGCCGTACCGGCCGCGCCCGCCGGGGCCGCGCCGACGGCGGTGGCCGGGTTCGCGGCGTCCTGCCCGGCCCGCGGCCAGATCTCCCAGGGCTACAGCCAGGAGCACAACGGCATCGACATCGCCAACGACTACGGCACCCCGATCTACGCGGTGGGCGACGGCGAGGTGACGGCCTCCGGGCCGGCACAGGGCTACGGCCAGTGGATCCGCATCCTGCACCCGGACGGGACCATCACCGAGTACGGGCACATGCGCGAGCGGGACGTGGCCGTCGGCGAGCACGTGACGGCCGGTCAGCAGATCGCGCTGATGGGCAGTGAGGGCCAGGCCAGCGGACCGCACCTGCACCTGCGGGTCTGGGCCGACGCCAACGCGACCGTGCGCACCGACCCCGTCCCCTACCTCGCGGACCGCGGCATCACCATGCCCTGCCGACCGGGGACCGGTCCGCGTCCGGCACCACTGGTGTATCCGGCGCAGTCCGGGAAGGTGGTGTCGGCCCGCGGCGCGGACGGTCGCCTGGAGGTGTTCGCGGCCGGCACGAACGGTGTCTCGCACGCCTGGCAGACGGCGGTGAACGGCGCCTGGTCGGACTGGGAGTCCCTGGGCGGCCCGGGCGGCGCCGAGTCGGCCATCGGCCCGAACGCGGACGGACGCCTGGAGATGTTCGCCTTCAACGGCAGCACCCTCCAACACCGCTACCAGCTCGCACCCTCCGGCACCTGGTCGAACTGGGAGACCTTCGGCGGCGGCGGCCACGGCCTCGCCGTGGGCGCCAACCAGGACGGACGCCTGGAGGTCTTCGCCTCCGGCCCGGCGGGCCTGTTCCACAAGTACCAGACCGCACCCAACAGCGGCTGGTCCGACTGGGAATCGGCCGGCGGCGGCCCCGCCGACAGCGAGGTCCGCCTCGGCAAGGCCCCCGACGGCCGACTCGAAGTCTTCGCGCTCAACAACACCACCTTCCAACACCAGTGGCAGACCGCCCCCAGCGGCGGCTGGTCCCCCTGGGAGACCTTCGGCGGCGGCGGACGCGCCCTCACCGTCGACCACAACGAGGACGGCCGCCTCGAAGTCCTCGCCTCCGGCCCCACCGGCGTCTTCCACAAGTACCAGACCAACCCCACCACCTGGTCCGACTGGGAGCCCACGGGCGGACCGGCCGACTCCCGGCTGACCAGCCAGCCGACGGCGGACGGCCGCGTCGAGGTCTTCGGCATCAACGGCAGCGCAGCGCAGCACATCTGGCAGACCGGACTGAACGCCCCGTACGGCCAGTGGGACACCTTCGGAGGCGGCGGCACCGGGATCACCGCCGCGACCAACGCCGACGGCCGGATCGAGGTCTTCGGGACCAGCAGCGCCGGCGTCTACCACAAGTGGCAGACCGGCTTCTCCACCTGGTCCGACTGGGCCTGGCTCAACACCACCGCCGGCCCCGCCGTCAACTGAGGAGAGCTCACGTGACCAGCACACCACGCGCCCGTCGGGCGCCCCGCCGCGTCCTGCTGTCCGCGCTGACCGCGCTGGGCGTGGCGGCGGGCCTGACGGCGGGCGCCACGCCCGCGCCGGCCGCCGCCGGCATCGACCTGTGCGCCGAGGTCGGCTACACCGCGGGCTTCCGGGGCGACGCCCTGGTCACCGCGATCGCCGTCGGCATGGCCGAGTCCAGCTGCAACCCCTCGGCGTCCAACGTCCAGAACAACACCCCGCCGTCCCGCGACCGCGGCCTGTGGGAGATCAACGACTACTGGCACCCTGAGGTCAGCGACGCCTGCGCCTTCGACGCCCAGTGCAACGCCAACGCGGCGTACCGCATCTCCAACGGCGGCACCAACTGGCAGCCCTGGTCGACCTACAACCAGCGCGCGCACGAGCGCTACCTCGGTGCGGCGCAGGCCGCGGTGGACCGGCTCGGCCACCACGACCCGGGCCCGGCGCCGTTGGTCTACCCGGCGAAGTCCGGGAAGGTGGTGTCGGCGCGCGGCGCGGACGGCCGCCTGGAGGTGTTCGCGGCCGGCACGAACGGTGTCTCGCACGCCTGGCAGACGGTGGCGAACGGCGCCTGGTCGGACTGGGAGTCCCTGGGCGGCCCGGGCGGCGCCGAGTTGGCCATCGGCCCGAACGCGGACGGACGCCTGGAGATGTTCGCCCTCAACGGCAGCACCCTCCAACACCGCTACCAGCTCGCACCCTCCGGCACCTGGTCGAACTGGGAGACCTTCGGCGGCGGCGGCCACGACCTCGCGGCGGGTGCCAACCAGGACGGACGCCTGGAGGTCTTCGCCTCCGGCCCGGCGGGCCTCTTCCACAAGTACCAGACGGCGCCGAACAGCGGCTGGTCCGACTGGGAATCGGCGGGCGGCGGACCGGCCGACAGCGAAGTCCGCCTCGGCAAGGCCCCCGACGGCCGACTGGAGGTCTTCGCGCTCAACAGCACCACCTTCCAACACCAGTGGCAGACCGCCCCCAGCGGCGGCTGGTCCGCCTGGGAGACCTTCGGCGGCGGCGGACGCGCCCTCACCGTCGACCACAACGAGGACGGCCGCCTCGAAGTCCTCGCCTCCGGCCCCACCGGCGTCTTCCACAAGTACCAGACCAACCCCACCACCTGGTCCGGCTGGGAGGCCGCCGGTGGACCGGCCGACTCCCGGATCACCAGTGAGCGCTCCCCGGACGGCCGGGTGGAGGCCTTCGCCATCAACGGCACCACCGCGCAGCACATCTGGCAGACCGGCGTGAACGCGCCCTACGGCCAGTGGGACGGCTTCGGCGGCGGCGGCACCGAGATCTTCGCCGCCGCCAACGCCGACGGCCGGATCGAGGTCTTCGGCGCCAGCAGCGCCGGCGTCTACCACAAGTGGCAGACCGGCTTCTCCACCTGGTCCGACTGGGCCTGGCTCAACACCACCGCCGGCCCCGCCGTGGGCTGACACCCCCGGCAG
>NZ_JBHZCN010000046.1:0-71398 GCF_042755465.1 Kitasatospora sp. NPDC059160
TGCCAGCCGGCTCCATTCGTCGTTCGTCAGATCACCCCGCCCCATGCCGGGCACAACGAGCCCGGCATGGAGAAGTCACATGATCCGCCGGACAGAACCTAGCCCCTCACCCGCCGGGCGCCGGGGGCAGCCGGAAGCCGACCTCGGCGCCGCCGGAGGGGGCGGCCGTGGCGAACACCGAGCCGTGGTCGGCGGCGACCAGGTCGTGGACGATGGCCAGGCCCAGCCCCGAGCCCGGGGTGGACTGGGTACCCGCCGCGCGGTAGAAGCGCTCGAACACGGCCTGCCGGTCGCCCGGGGCGATGCCCGGCCCCTGGTCGCGCACGGCCAGCCGGCCGCCGGTGACCCGGATCTCCACCGGGGTGCCGTCCGGGCTGAACTTGACGGCGTTGCCGACCAGGTTGTCCACGCAGCGCTGGAGCGCGCGCGGGCGGGCCAGCACCGGCACCGGCCCGTCGGTGGTGACGGTGATCTCCCGGCCGGTGCGGCGGCGGAAGCGGCGGGCGCTGTCCTCGGCGGCGGCCGGCAGGTCGACTGGCTCCGGGTCCTCCGCCGTCCACTGGTCGGTGGCCAACTCGACCAGCTCGCGCACGAGTTCGTCCAGTGCGACGGTCTCGGTGACCAGGGTGCCGAGGATCTGCTCCTCGTCCGCGGGGGCGAGCCGGCCGCGGGCCCGCTGGAGGAGTTCGGCGCAGCCGCGCACCGAGGTCAGCGGGGTGCGCAGCTCGTGGCTGGCGTCCTGCACCAGGCGCTGCTGCTGCTCCCGGGAGCGCCGCAGCGCGCCCACCATCGCGTCGAAGGCGCGGGTGAGGCGGCCGACCTCGTCACGTCCGGCGGCGGGCAGCGGGGTGGTCAGGTCGCGGGTGGTGGTGATGTGCTCGGCGGCGTGGGCCAGCCGCCGCACCGGGCGCAGGATGCGGCCCAGCACGAGCCAGCTGAGCAGCGCGGAGCCGACCGCGGCGGCGACACTGGTCCAGGTGATCCGCAGCAGGAAGGCCTCGTCGACGGCCGTCACCCCGGCGTAGGTCTGGCCGACCGTCACCGCGCCCCGCCCGTCGGAGCGGGCCTTGGTGAGCAGGCCGTACGGAGTGCCGTCGATCTCGACGTCCTCCTGGTGGGAGCCCTGCCCGGTGCGGGCCACCTCGCGGGCCCGGTCCGAGACCGGCAGCGCCGCCGCGCCCGGGGTGAGCGGGCGGGCGGTGCCGTCGGGGGCCAGCAGCTGTTCGACGGTGTCGGGCCGGGCGATCGGGACACGGTCGAGGTCCACGGCGGCGAGCACGGTGTCGGCCCGGTCCGCCAGGCTCAGGTCGAGCTGGTCGGCGACCAGGGTGGTGACGCCGCGGTAGGCGGCGACGACCGGCACGGCGATCGCGAGCAGCACGGAGGCGAGGACGACCAGGCCGATCCTGGCGCGCAGCATCAGGCGGTCCGGGCGGTGTAGCCGACGTTGCGCACGGTGTGGATCAGCCGGGGTGCGCCGTGCTCCTCGGTCTTGCGGCGCAGGTAGCCGACGTACACGTCGAGCGAGCGGGAGTCGGTGTCGAAGTCGTAGCCCCAGATCCGCTCGTAGATCTGGTACCGGGTCAGCACGGTGCCCTGGTTGCGCAGCAGCAGCTCCAGCAGGTCGAACTCGGTCTTGGTGAGGTCGAGCGGGCGGCCGCCGCGGTGGGCCCGGCGGGCGGCCGGGTCCAGGGCGAGGTCGTCCAGGCCGAGGTCGGCGCTCTCGGCGCCGACCGGCTCGGTGCGGCGCAGCAGGGCGCGTATCCGGGCCAGCAGTTCCTCGGTGGCGAAGGGCTTGGCGAGGTAGTCGTCGGCGCCCGCGTCCAGCCCGGCGACCCGGTCGCCGAGCTGGTGGCGGGCGGTGAGGACCAGGACGGGCAGCCGGTCGCCGCGCCGGCGCAGCATCCGGCACAGCGCGAGGCCGTCGAGCCGGGGCATGACCACGTCCACCACCGCGAGGTCGGGGCGCCGGTGTTCCAGGAGCTCCAGGGCCTCCTGGCCGTCGGCGGTGGTGAGCACCCGGTAGCCCTCGAAGCGGAGCAGGTGGTCGAGGGTGTTGCGGACGCCGGGGTCGTCCTCGACGACCAGGACGGTGCGCCGGGCGGCGGTGGGATCTGTCATGGCGTCATCTTCGCTGGTGGCGGGCGTGGTCATGGCGGCCGGGGGGCGGTCGGGGGCGGTCCGTGGGCGGCTCGGAGCCGGGTCAGCGCGGGACGGGGACGACCGGCACCGGCGGGACGCCCGCCAGGCAGGAGGTGTCGCCGACCTCGCCGGTGCGGATGAAGCGGCCGGCGATCTCCAGGGTGCAGCCGGTGGACTCCATCTCCGGGACGTGTCCGCTGTTGGGCACCGAGACGAACGCGCTGTGCTTGAACTGGGCGGCCGCACGGCGGGAGTTGAGCTCGGGGGTGTTGGTGTCGAGGTCCCCGGAGAGCACCAGGACGGGGACGTCGGGCACGTTCCGCAGGTCGGTCGGCTGCGGGCGGGCGGTGCCCCGGCGCGGCCAGTTCAGGCAGTTGTCCCCGCCGTCGGTCTGCCCCTCGGCCCAGCCCTTGGCGCTGAACGCCCCGAAGTCGGCCGGGTCGGTGGCGGCCAGGGCGGCGCGGTACTGGCGGCGGCGCTCCGCGACCGGGGCGTCCTGGTCCCAGGCACGGGCGTAGTCGTTGCAGGTGACGGCCAGGAAGGAGGCCTGGTCCTCGGTGCCGGTGCCCTCGATCTGGCCGCGCACCAGGGCGGTCAGCGGCGCCTCGTCGCCGGCGGCGAGGGCGTGCAGGGCGGCGGGCAGGGCGCCGAGCAGGCCGGGCTCGCCGGGGTGCAGGCCGATGCCGCGGGTGGCGGGCTCGTACATCAGGTTGGCGAGCTTGTCCTCGGTGAACGCCACGGTGCGCTTGCGGCCGTCGACCGTGGCGGCCACCTTGAGCGGGCGGGTGCGCAGCCGCTCGGTGACGGCGGCGAGGTCGTGCACCACGGTGTCCGGGTCGCAGGAGCCGCTGCGCTCGCAGATCCGGCGCAGCGTCAGCGACACCTGCTGGGCGCCGGGGCGGGCCAGCGAGTCGAAGGCGAGGGGGTAGGCGCCGGACAGCACCATCCGGTCGACCCGCTCGGGGTGGCGGTCGGCGTAGACCGGCATCAGGTAGGTGCCGTACGAGAGGCCGTACAGGACCAGCTTGGGGGCGCCCAGGCGCTCGCGGGCCGCGTCGAGGTCGTCGGCGGTGGCGGCGCTGGTGTAGCCGCGGGCGCGCGGGCCGAGCTCCTCGGCGCAGTCGGCGACCAGCTCGCGCTGGTCGGCCCGCGGGGCCCAGCGGTACTCGGCCTCGGTGACGTCGCAGGGCAGCCGGCCGGAGCGGCCGGTGCCGCGCGGGTCCAGCAGGAGCAGGTCGTAGTCGTCCAGCACTCCCTGGAGTGCCGTGCTCACCTGCCCGGCGCGGTCGATCATGGTCTCGCCGGGGCCGCCCGGGTTGAGCGCGATGGTGCCCAGGGCCGGGCCGGGGCGGCTGTGGCGCACCACGGCGTGGCTGACGCCGATGGTGCCCAGGCCGGGCTCGTCGGCGACCAGCGGGCGGCGCATCGTGGTGCAGTCGACCCGGTGCCCGGGGACGGTCGGGCACCAGGCGGGCCGGCCCTCGGCGCCGGCGGGCGCCGCCTGGGCGGGGGAGGGGAGGGCGCCGATCGGGAGCGCCGTGGCGAGGACGGCCAGCGCGGCGGCGGCCAGGCCGCCCCGGCGGGCCCGCTTCGGGGTGGTGGTCGGGGTGGTCGGGGTGGTGTGCGTGATCGCGGTCATCGCGGTGCCCTCCTGGCGTCCTGCGGTCGGTGTGGGAACGACCTTGCCTGGGGCGCGTCAGGCGTTCGGCAGAGCGATGACAAAGGCGTGTAAGAACTCTCACCGGCCGTGGCGACCGGGCCCGGACGCGGATGTCGGAGCGGGGCGGTACGGTCCTGGTCATGGCAGCCCGGATCGATCTGACCCTCGACTGCGCGGACGCGCAGCTCCTCGCCGCGTTCTGGCGGACGGCCCTGGGGTACGTGGACGAGCCGCCACCGCCCCCGTTCCGCACGCGCGCGGAGTGGCTCGCCCAGTTCGACCTGCCGGAGGACGACTCGGCGGACGACGGCGCCTGGCTCTGCGACCCGCAGGGGGTCGGTCCCCGGCTGTCCATCCTCCGAGTGCCCGAGCCGAAGCGGGCGAAGAACCGGCTGCACATCGACATCCGGGTGCCGGGCCACGGCGGTCCGGCCGAGCGCTGGGCCCGGGTCACCGCGGAGGCCGCGCGGCTGGCGGCGGCGGGCGGGCGGGTGTTGGCGGAGGCCGACGGGCACCACGTGGTGATGGCCGACCCGGAGGGCAACGAGTTCTGCGTGGCGGCGGGCCCGGCCACGGGCTGAGCCGGGGCGTGCCACGGGGCGTGCGGTCCGACGGGGGAGCGCCGCGGGCCGGGCCGGTGGTCGTCGGCCCGGCCCGGCCCGCGCGCCGGTCCGGTCAGGCCTTGATGGTGAGCCAGGCGCCGAGGCCGTTGCAGCCGCGGGCGTCGTAGGTGGTGCTGCGGTAGCCGGCCGGGATCGGCGAGTAGGGGCAGGTCCAGATGCCGTTGCGGACCTGCTCGTGGAACCAGGCGCCGACGCCGCTGCAGCCCTGCGGGTTGTAGTTGGTCAGCACGTAGCCGGAGACGATCGGCGAGCCCGAGCAGGTCCACAGGCGGTTCTGGGCGGGCTGCTGGAACCACGCGCCGTGGTTGTTGCAGCCGCTCGCGTTGTACATGGTGATGACGTAGCCGCTGGGCACGGGCGCGCCGGAGCAGCTCCAGCCGCCCGTGGCGGAGGCGGTGCCGGCCGCCGCGGTGCCGGTGAAGGCGGCGGCGAGCACGGCGATCGCTGCGGCCGCCCGTCCCAGGCGGGTGGTCAGCTGGCGGAGGGTCCTGGTCACGGTGTCACCGGTCCGATCGGTCGTCCCCGCGCCGCTGTCGGGGGCGGGGCGGGAGGGGGAAGTGCGAGGCTGCGCCGCACCCTAGCGGCGGTGATCAGGTCCCTGAAAGATCAGGATCGCAGGATCTTCACAACTGACCGAAAACGATCCGTCGGGACTCCTGCCTCCGCCGAGCCGTGGTGGGGACAACCCCAGGACGGACACACCCGCTGGCCGGACTGCGGTTCGAGGGCGACCGACCGTACCGTCGGCGGCATGAACTCCCTACGCCCGAAGGGCAGATCACGCTCCGTCCGACTCCGGGCCGGCACCGTGCTGGCGCTGGCAGCCCTGGCCACCACGACCGTGACGGCGGGGGTCGCGTCGGCGGCCCCGACGGACCGGTGGGACCGGTCGGACCACGGCGAGCGCGGTCGACTGGTCTCCGCCCGGCTGACCGGCACCCTCGACAGCAAGGACGCCGTCGCCACCGCCCTGACCGCTGCCAAGTACGACGCGGGCGCCGTCCGCTACGGCGTGGACACCTACCGCCTGGAGTACCGGACCGTCGACCCGCAGGGCCGGCCGACCACCGCCAGCGGCCTACTGGTGCTCCCGCGCGGTGGCGAACACCAGCTGCGGACGGTCTCGTTCACCCACGGCACCGCCAGTTACCGCGGCGACGCCCCCTCCACCACGGCCAAGCCCGGGTTCGTGACCTCGCCCGCCCTCACCTACGCCTCCGCCGGGTTCGCCGCCGTCGCCCCGGACTACCTGGGCCTGGGCACCGGCCCCGGCACCCACCCCTGGATGGACGTGCCGTCCGAGACCACCGCTTCCCTGGACATGCTCCGGGCGGCCCGCGCCTTCGCCCCGCGCACCGGCCGCACCCTCGGCCACGACGTCCTGGTCACCGGCTTCTCCCAGGGCGCCTCGGCCGCGACGAGCCTCGCCCGCGCCCTCCAGGACGGCGACGACCGCTGGTTCCGCCTCCGAGCCCTCGCCCCGGTCAGCGGCGGCTACGCCTTCCGGGAGGCCGAGCTGCCGGCCCTGCTCGACGGCTCCCTGGAGCCCAAGTCGAGCGCGCTGTACGCCGCGTACCTGCTCGTCGCCTGGAACCGGCTGCACCACCTCTACGACTCCCCGGGCGAGGTGTTCCAGGAGCCGTACGACCGTACCGTCGAGGCGCTGTTCGACGGCTCGCACACCGGCCCGGAGCTGTTCGCGGGCACGCCGGGCACCATCGGCGAACTGCTCACCCCGCGCGCCCTCGCGATGCTGCGCCACCCGGCCGGCCGCTTCGCCGCGGCGCTCCGGGTGGCCGACGGCACCTGCGACTGGGCGCCGCGAGCCCCCGTGCGGCTCTACGCGGCCGAGGCCGACGAGCAGGCCGCCGACGCCAACACCGACCACTGCGCGGCCGCGCTGCGCGCGCACGGCGCGGACCCGGAGGTCATCGACCTCGGCACCCCGGACTTCGCGGGCTCCCGCCACCTGGGCTCCAACGTGGCCGCCACGGCCGACATCGTGCGCTGGTTCAGCGCCCTCGGCTGAGCGGGTGCGGGCCGCGCCACGGCTGATCGTGGTGCGGCTGATCGTGGCGCGGCCGCCGTTGGCACGGCCCCCGCCCGCTCAGCCGGAGCGCAGGACCCGGAACCGGTCGGGCGCCGCCGGATCCCGGTCGACCACCTGGACCGGCGGCCACGCCCACTGCCACACGCCGCTGCCGGGCACCCGGGTGAACCGGATCCGCCCCCGGGTGCCCGCGACGTCGACCCGCGGCCAGGCCGCGGCGACGCGCTCCCGGTCCGCACCGGCGGAACGCAGCACCTCGGCGAGGACGGTCACGGCGTCGTAGCCCTCGAAGGCCACGAAGGACGGCGCCTCGCCCAGCCGCTCCCGCACGGCCGCCGCGACGCGCTCGCCGGTGGCGCCCAGCCGCTCGGGCAGGTAGCGCAGGAACGGGACGGCCGCGCCCTCCTCGCCCAGCAGCGCCCGCCACTGCGGGAACTCCGGCTGCCCCGCCGGGGCACCGATCAGGACCCCGGCGAGGCGCCGGTCACGGCGGACGGCCCGGACGATCGGCACGGCCGGCTCGGGGTGGCCGACCAGCAGCAACAGGGCCGTCGCGCCGTGCCGGGCGAGCTCCCCGCACAGCTCGGCGGGGGAGAGCGCGGCGGCGTCCAGCTCGACGACGGTGCCGCCGTGCGGAGCCAGGCGCTCGCGCAGGACACGGGCCCCGGCGGCCCAGTAGACGCTCTGCTGGGCCGCCACGGCGATCCGGCGGTGGCCCGCGTCGAGGAGGAACTCCGCGTAGATCCGCCAGCCGTTCGACTGCGCCGGGCAGAGCCGGGCGACCCCGTCCGTCGGCCCGTCGGTGAGCGCGTCCAGGACGGCCGAGGAGCAGAGGTACGGCACACCGAGCGCCTCCGCCCGCGCGGCCACCGCCCGGGCGACCACGCTGTGGTACTCCCCGGTCAGGGCCACCACGCCCAGGCCCGCCAGCTCCTCCACCGCCGCCGCGGCCCGCTGCGGATCGGCCGCCGTGTCCCGGACCAGCAGGTCCAGCGGCCGGCCGGCGATCCCGCCCGCGTCGTTGACGTCCCGGACGGCGGTCTCCAGCCCGGCGAGCAGCTGCCGGCCGGCCTCGACCCACCCCGGGCGACTCAGCGGGACGAGGGCGCCGATCGGCACCGACGGACCGTCGGCGCGCTCCGCGCCGGCCGACGAAGATGGCGTACTCATGGGCCGGCGTCTCCCGCCTGACGGTCCGGTGACAGGCGCTCCTCCGGACCGCCGACCGGCGGGGCCGGGAGGCGCACCTGTGTGATCATGCCGGACATTGCACCCGGCCCGGGGGGTGGCGGGCAACCGGTTTTTCGCCGAGGTGCTGCGCGTGACCCGCGCGAAACCGGCCGTGGTCAGTCGCAGACGAAGCAGGGCGGCCGGTCCCGGGCGGTGACGGCACCCGCGGTGTCGAGGCTGTCACCGGGCACCTGTATGTTGATCAGTCGCCGACCCTGCCGCGCTCCCCACCGGGATGCCGACGCCCGGGTCCGGCCCGGACCGGTACGCGCATCGCGGAGGTCGGGCCGTCGGTGCGGGGGGAACTGCGGAGGGACCTCGGCCCGGGGCGGAAAGCCGCTCACCGTCCCGACGTTCCCGAAGGATCCCGTATGACCGTTCCTGTCCCGCCCGACAGCCCGCAGCCGGGGGCGGCGCCCGCCGGCGCCGACCCGGGGACGCCGCTGACCCCGGGGCAGGGCGAGGCTCCGGAGCAGGCAGACACTCAGAGCGAGGCCCTGAGTGAGGCTCAGGTCGACGCCCAGGGCGAGGCGAAGGGCCCCGCCGCTGAGCCCGCGCCCGCCGATGCCGAGGCCGCCGTCGACGTCGTCCCGCTCGCCGAGGCCGCCACGCCTGCGCCCGCCGATGCCGTCTCGCTCGCCAAGGCCGCTGAGCCCGCGCCCGCCGATGCTGAGGCCAAGGCTGAGGCCGAGGCCGAGGCGGAGGGCCCCGCCGCCGAGCCCGATTCCGCGCCCGTGCCCGCCGACGCGGCGCCTGCGGCGCCTGTCGCGCCCGTGCCGGTCGGTGCTCCCGCTGCCGTAGGAGGCCCGTCGCCGTTCGCTCCTCCGGAGGCGGCCCCGACCCCGCCCCCCGCCCCGGCCGCGTACCCGGCCGCGTATCCGGCCCCGGGCCAGGGCCCGGCCGGTGCGCCCGGTGCGTACCCGGGCGCGCCGTACTGGCAGGGCTACCCGGTGGTCCCGCCCCAGCCGCGCAACGGCCTGGGCACCGCGGGCATGGTGCTCGGGATCGTCGGCACCGTCCTCGGCCTGGTCGTCGTGCTGTTCTGGCTCTCCTGGCTGCCGGCCCTGCTCGCGCTGATCTTCGGCATCATCGGCCTGGGGTACGTGCGCAAGGGCGAGGCGACCAACCGGGGGGTGGCCCTGGCGGGCGTCATCCTGGGCGTCACCGGCCTGCTGTTGTCGGTCGGCGGCGGGGTGGTCTTCGCGGTGGCGCTGAACTCCGTGCAGGAGGACGAGAAGGCCGAGGCGCACGCCGCCCGGCTCCGCTCCGAGGCCGACGACCGGGCCGCCGCCGACCGGGCGGCGAAGGCCAAGGAGAGGCTCGACGCCGCGAAGAAGAAGTTCGAGGAGGAGCAGCAGGCGCGGGCCGCCGACGAGAAGGCCCGGCACCTGGGCTTCGGCCAGTCCTACACCTACGCCGACGGGTTGAAGGTCACGATGGCCGCGCCGCAGCCGTACGTGCCGAACGAGACCGTGTTCCCCGCGCCGAAGAACAGCACGATCATCCAGATACGGATCACCGTCACCAACACCGGCTCCAAGGACGTCTCGCTCGTCGGATCGGGGCTGCCCACCGTCAAGGACGCCAACGGGGGCCTGGTCACCGCGCTGATCGACGGCAGCGGCCGGATGAAGTTCATCGGCGACTCGCTGGCTCCGGGCGCGGAGGCCACGGGGGTGTCGGCGTACGCGCTGCCGAACGCCGCGGCCGACCCGTTCTCCGTCCAGTTCACCTACTACGGCAGCGGGCAGGGCATGAAGTCCGTGACCTGGACCGGCTCCCCGAACTGACCCGGGTTCCGGCTCCGGCTCCGACATACCGAGACCCCTGACCCCCGACCCCTGGCCTCCAGGGGCCGGGGGTCAGTCGTGTGCGAGGCAGCGCCGGAGCTCGTCCAGCCGGTAGTAGTGGCTGCCCTCGGCGATCGGCCGGCAGGAGGGCTTGAAGGCGATCTCCTCCTCGTTGTAGAGCATCCGGACCAGGTGGTCGGCCGGGCCGCCGTCGGAGGGCGCGTTCTCGTAGAGGTCCCACTGGATGTTCGCGGCCATCGGCACCACCTCGGCGCCGCGCCACGGGTTGTTCCGGTAGCTGTACGGCTGTTCGGGATCGGCGCCCTCGGTGCTGCCGGGCAGGCCCATCAGGGCGGCGAGCGGCTCGATCTCCTCGGCGTGGGTGAAGCGCAGCACCGCGCCGTTGTGGTTGCGGCCGTCGGCCCTGGCCCCGGCCTGGGCGAGGAGGTCGTCGAGGAGGACGCCGGCCATCCGGTAGGTGATGGTGCGTCCGCTGAACGCGGGGCCCTTCTGGTAGAACTCCTCCGCGTCGTCGAGGTAGCCCAACCACCGGGCGTCGTGGGCGGTGAGGTAGCGGGAGAGGTCGACCGAGGGCGCCTCCACGGCGAGATCGGGAGCCGCGCTGTACAGCTCGTACAGCGAGCGGGCGAAGGAGAGCTGCTCGTCGACGGGCAGCGCCGTGACGAAGTCCGCCCGGAACAGGCGGGAGAGGGCGTGCCGGGCCGCTTCGGCGGTGCGCGGATCGGCCTCGTTCCGGGCGAGGACCGCGGCGAGGTCGGGGTCGTTCGCCAGGTACGCGCGGTAGTCGGCGTTCTGCGGCTGCTTGTGGAAGTACAGCAGGTCCGTGTCGGTCACCGGGGCCCCGATCAGGCCCGTCAGGCCGGGGTCGCCGGCGGTCAGGCCCGCGGTGAAGGCGTCGGCGCTGGCCACCGCGCGCGGGACGCCGGAGGTCTCCACCAGGACGGGCTCCCGGTCGGCGACGATCGTCCGGAACAGGGACGGCAGCCGCTGCTCCAGGCGCAGCGCCGTCTGCCGGTGCTCCCGGGCTCCCAGGGCGGAGAGGTTCCCGTAGCCGAGGGTGGCGGCGGAGGCCAGCAACGACCGTACCTGCGGGGCGAGTCGGGCCCCGAGGTCGGTGAGGGCGTCCTGCCGTTCCGCCTCGGCGAGGACGGCGAGCACGGCGTCGCCGTCCTCGCTGCCGGTCATGGCCCGGGAGCCGTGGCGGGCGACGTTCTCGGTGAAGACCGGGCGGAAGCCGTGAGGGGGCTGCTGGTAGCGGTCCGGATCGCCCTGCGGCCGGTAGGGGGTCTTGGTCCCGTAGCGGCCGTGCCGGGCGGTGTCGGCGTCGGCGCCGGAGCGGTCGTGGGCGGACGCCGTGCCCGCGGTGGACAGGACGCCGAGGGCCAGGGCGAGGGCCAGGGCGGCGGAGAGGGCGGGGGTGCGCTTCACTGCGGTCCTCCGGGTCGGAGCGGTCGGGTCGGCTCAGGTCTGGTCGGGTCAGGTCAGGTCGGGTCGAGTAGCCCCGGTCAGGTGGTCAGGGCCTTCGGCCGCGCGCATGCTGTCATGCGCATGTGAACGCGAGTTGACGTGTCACCGACGGCAAATCGCCACCCTGGCCGGAATGATGACCCCGAGTCGGCCGAACTCACGATCTTTCGGACAGTGGACGATCAAGCTCTTGATCTCCGGCCGGGCGGCTTCTAGATTGCGGTGCAATGTCACACTGAGCCGACCGACGCGGCCTTCCTGGGGGACCGGTGCCGGACACCGCACAGCAAGTACCGCTCCAGACCACCGAGAAGCTGCCCCGGGTGTTCTACCGGCTGGCGCTGGGCGACGCGCTCTCCACCTACGGGAGCCAGCTCGACCTGGTGGCGCTGAGCCTGTTCGCCTACGAGGCGGCCGGGAACGCGCTCGGCACGGCCGGGTACCTCATCCTGCGTCTGACCGGCGGTTTCGCCGGTGGACTGGTCAGCGGGCGGCTCGTCGCCCGGGTCGACCGGCGGCGGCTGATGACGGGCTGTGCCCTCGCCCAGGCGGTGGCGCTGGTCGTGGTGGCCCTCGCCCCGGCGTCCGCGCGGATCCCGGTGCTCTACCCGCTCGCGCTGGTCTTCGGCGGCGCGGCCGCGGTGTGCGCCGTCGCGCTGCGCACCAGCATCCCGGAGATGGTCGGCGCCGAGCGCCGGGCCCGCGCCAACAGCCTGATGGCGAGCTGCCGTTCGGCCGCCATGGTGCTCGGCTTCGCCTCCGCCGGTGTGGTGGTGGCGTGGGCCGGGTTCCGTGCGGCACTGCTGATCGACGCGTCGAGCTTCGTGGTGTTCGCCGCCGTGGTGCTCAGGCTGCCGTTGCGCACCCGGGCCGAACCCGCCGAGCAGGCGGCCGGACAGGCCGCCGGCGCGGCCGCGACCGGTACCACCGCCGACACCGAGCCCGACAGGGCTGCCGACGGCGGCAAGGCGAAACGATTCGGCAGCCGGTGGCAGGCGCTGGTGGTGCTGCGCGCGGCCCCCGTGGTCGGTGCGATGGCGGCGATCCGACTGCTGGACGCCTTCGGCTCCGCCGCGCACAACATCAGCCTGCCGGTCTTCGCCAACCAGCACGACCCCGGCAACCCGGCCGCGCTGCTGGGCATGTTCTGGGCCACCTGGGCGGTCGGCAACCTCGGTGCCCAACAACTGGTCTCCCGGCTCATGCTGCGCCGGGGCATCGAACCGGGCGAGCGCGCCTTCGCCCTGGGGACCTGCCTGATGTCCGGCTGCTTCATCCTGGTCTTCACCGGACTGCCGACCCCGCTGTTCCTCCTGGTGGCGATCGGCGCGGGGCTCGGCGACGGCTTCACCGAGATCTCGTACACCACCCGGATCCAGGCGCTCACCGACGAACGGCGCGGCCAGGCCTTCGGGTTGCTCGCCTCCGCCGAGAACGTCGGCATGGGCACCGGGATGCTGCTGAGCGGATCGCTGCTGGCCCTGCTCAGCCCGCTGACCGTGGTCGGCGTCTCGCACGCCGTCCCGATCGTGCTGGCGCTCGGCTTCCTGGTCCTGGTCGGCCGGGCCCGGAAGCGCTGACCCGCACCACCCGGCCACGCACCACCGGACCACGTACCGCCGGACCGTACCCGCGACCACCGTGCACCGTGCCACCGCACCCGCAAGTACCGCGCCACCGGATCCGCCGACGCCCCACCGGGCCGCAGGCGACCCCGATCCGCCCACCCTCCGCAACCCGGGGCAGCCCTACCCGCGCACGCCCCGCACCGATCCGAAAGGTGCCGTCGCCGATGAGCCCCACCGGTTCCGAGCGCGCCCGGCTGCGCGCCCTGGAGGCCCGGCTGCTGCTGCGTCCCGAGGTCGCCGACTGCGCAGTGCTGCCGGTCGAGCGCGCCGACGGCCGCCTCGGCCTGCTGGCCTACCTGGTGCCCGCCGCCGACACCGACCCCGTCGCGCTGCGCCGCCGGGCCACCGCCGCCCTGCTGGACGCCGACCCGGGCACCGAGGTGCACCTCCTGGACGGCATCGTGCGGACCGCGCTGGGCGAACCCGACCGCGCCGCCCTCGCCGCCGCGGCGGCCCGGCCGCCGGCCGGGGCCGGGCCCGCGCTCCGCCACCTGCGCGAACTCATCCCGCACTGGCGGCCGTTCGGCGCCGCCGGCACGGCCGCCGGTGCAACCCCGAGCGGTTCGACGGCCGGCTCGACGGCCTCGTCCGAAGAGGCCGCGCCCGAAGAGGCCGCGCCCGAGGAGCCCGGGAGCGAGGACCCCGGGACCGAGGCGGTCGGCGCCCGGCTGCTCGCCCCGGCTCCGGACGCGCCGCGCACCCTGCCCGAGGCCCTGCTGCGCGCCGCCGAACGGCACCCGGACCGCGGCCTGCACCTGGTCCGGGCCGACGGCGGGGCGACCAGGCTGACCTACCGCCGGCTGCTGGAGCGGGCCCGGGAGACCCTCGCCCTGCTGAGCGCCGCGGGGCTGCGGGCGGGCGACCGGGTGATCCTCCAGGTCCCGGACCAGGAGGGCTACTTCACCACCCTGTGGGCCTGCCTGCTGGGCGGGGTGCAGCCGGTCACGGTCGCTCGTCCGCCCGCGTACGACCAGCCCAACCCGGTCCTGGAGAAGCTCTGGCACGCCTGGCAGACGCTGGCGGAGCCGCCGGTGCTCGCGGGCGGGCCGGCCGTGGCGGGCCTGGCCCGGCTCGGGGAGCTCTACCCGGCGCCGGGCCTGCGGGTCATCGCGGTCGACCGCCCCGCCGACGGCGCCGCCGCAGCCGTCGGCGCGGGCGCCGAGCACGCCCCGGACCCTGGCGACGTGGCGATCCTCCAGCTCTCCTCCGGCAGTACCGGCCGCTCCAAGGCGGTGCAGATCACCCACCGCGGCATCCTGGAGTACGTGGCCGGCGCGGTCGCCCAGGGCACCCTGCCCGAGGACGTCACCGTCAACTGGCTGCCGCTGGACCACGTCGCCGGGCTGCTGATGTTCCACCTGCGTGACGTGGCGCTCGCCGCCGACCAGGTGCAGGTGCCCACCGAGCTGGTGCTCGCCGACCCGCTGGTCTGGCTGGACACCCTGGAGCGCTACCGGGGCGCGCACTCCTGGTCGCCCAACTTCGGCTACCGGCTGGTCGCCGAGGCGGTGCGGGCGGCCGGCCCCGGCCGGAGCTGGGACCTCTCCTCGGTCAAGTCCCTGATCAACGCGGGGGAGCAGTGCACCGAGGCGGTGCTGGACGAGTTCCTGGCCGCCACCGGCCCGTTCGGCGTACGGGCGGAGCACGTGCTGCTCGGCTGGGGCATGGCCGAGACCTGCACCGTCATCACCTACAAGCGCTACCACGAGGACGGCGCCCGCCGGCTGGTGCGCACCGACTCGCTGACCGGCCGGCTGGAGCCCGCGGACCCGGACTCCCCGGAGCGCGGCACCGCGTTCCTCAGCATGGGGCGCCCCGCCCCCGGCGCCCGGATACGGGTGGCGGGCGAGGACGGCAGGGCCCTGCCCGAGCACCGGGTCGGCCGGCTCCAGGTCGACTCCGGCCGGGTGACGCCGGGTTACCTGAACAACCCGGCCGCCGACGGCGAGGCCTTCGTCGGCGACGGCTGGTTCGACACCGGGGACCTCGCCTTCCTGGCCGACGGTGAGGTGGTGCTCACCGGCCGGCGCAAGGAGATCATCATCGTCAACGGGGTGCACCACTTCTGCCACGAACTGGAGGACGTGGTCGCCTCGGTGGCGGGGGTGCGCTCCGGGCACGTCGCCGCCTTCGGGGTCCCGGACGAACGCACCGGCACCGAACAGCTGGTGATCGCCTATGTGCCGAACGACCCGGACGCCCCCGCAGCCCCGGTGGCCGCCGAGGTCCGCCGGGTGCTGGCCGCCCGGCGGCAGCCGGCCCCCGCCCTGGTGCTGCCGGTGCCGGCGGCCGACTTCCCGCGCACCACCAGTGGCAAGATCCAGCGCACCGCACTGCGCGGGCGCCTGCTCGACGGCGGGCTCGACGAGCACCTCGTGGCGATCGACCTGGCGGAGGCCAACGCCCGGACCGTTCCCGACTGCGTCCGTCGGATCGTCTGGGAACCCCGCCCGGCGCCGGACGCCCCTGAGGCTCCGGAGGATTCCGAGGCTCCCGCGGATTCCGAAGGTTTCGAAGATCCTGAAAGTTCCGAGCCTCCGGAGCCGACCCTGCTGCTCGGCCCGGCCGGTCCCGGGACCCTCGCCGAGGCACTGGCCGCCGCCCTGCCCGGGGCCGTCCTGGTGGAGCAGCCGCCGACCGCCGACCCCGCGCAGTGGCGGCGGGCGCTCGGCGCCGAGCGCCCCGGGCGGGTGGTCCACCTCTGGGGCGCGGACGGCGGGCCCGCCGCGTCGTCGGACGGCGTACCGCCGGACGTAGCCCTGCTCGCCCTGCTGCGGGCCCTCGCCGAGCGGCCGCCGACCGGCGAGCTGGTCACCGTCAGCGCCGGACTGCACGCCGTACTGCCCGGTGAACTCCCCGACCCGGCGGCGGCGTTGACGGCGGCACTGACCGCCGGGGCGAGAGCCGAGCAACTGGTGCCCGCCGCCCGGCACATCGACCTGCCGGCCGGTCCGCCGCCCGCCGAGCAGGCCGCCGCCCTGCTCACCCTGCTGGCCGAACCCCGGCCGGAGCCGGAGAGCGCCTGGCGCCGGGGCCGCCCGTGGGTGCCCAGGCTCGGACCGGTCGAACCCGGCACCGCCACCGACGCCACCGCCGACGAGGGCTGCTCGCTGCTCTCGCCCGGCGCCCGCTACCTGGTCACCGGCGGCCTCGGCGGGATCGCCGCCGAGCTGCTGCCCGGCCTGCTGCGCGACCACGGCTCCCGACTGCTGCTGATCGGCCGCACCGACCTGGACGCGCCCACCGCCGAGGCGGCCGAACGCCGCGCCGCGCTGCACCGGCTGTCCGGCTACGGCGGCCGGGTCGACTACCGCCGTGCCGACGTGACGGACCGCGAGCAGCTGGCCGCCGTGGTCGCCGAGGCCGAACGGGACTGGGGAGCACCGCTGGACGGCGTGCTCCACCTGGCCGGCGCCTACCGGATCGCCCTGCTCTCCGGCACCGGCCCGGACGACTGGCGGGAGGCGGTGCGTGCCAAGACGACCGGCACGGACCACCTCGTCGAGCTGGTCCGGCAGCGCCCCGGCGCCCAGTTCGTCGGCTTCTCCTCGATGGTCGGCTTCCAGGAGGCCGTCGGCTCCACCGCGTACGCCGCCGCCAACCGCTACCTGGAGAGCGCGGTCGAACGGCTGCACCGGGAGACCGGCACCCCGGCCTGGACGATCTCCTGGGGCCTGTGGAGCCGGGTCGGCATGAACCGCGCCACCGACCACGAGCAGGCCTCCGCCGCCCGGGGCATCGCCGTGCTGAGCGCCGCGCAGGGCCGCCGGCTGGCCACGCTGCTGTTGGCCGGCGCCCCGGGCCGCTGGTACGCCGGGCCGGACCCGAGCGCCCCCGCCGCGCGCCGCCACCTGCTGGCGACCGCGCCCCGGCCGGTCCCGGAGGCGCCCGCCGGCCGTACGGACGAGGACCGGCCCCCGCAGCGGGTTTCCGAGCCCGCCCCCGCCGCGGCCGCCCCTGCCGAGCCCACCCCTGCCGCCGCCTCGCCGGTCTCCACCGAGCTGCGCCGGACCGTCCTGGACGCCTTCGAGACGGTCCTCGACGCCCCGCTCGACCCGGCCCGCCCGCTGGCCGAACTCGGCATCGGTTCGCTCCAGTTGATGCGGGTGCACGGCGCGCTCAGCACGGCCCTGCCGACGCCCCCGGCGCCCACCGAACTCTTCCGGCACCCCACCGTGGACGCCCTGATCGCCCACCTGACCGAGGCCCCCGCGCCGGCCCAGGCCACCGCGACCGCCACCGCGACCGCCACCGCGACCGCCACCGCGACCGGCACCGCCCCCGGGGCCCCGGCGGGCGACGACCGCCGGATCGCCGTCGTCGGCCTGGCCCTGCGCTTCCCCGGCGCCGACACCCCCGAGCAGTACTGGCGCAACATCGTCGACGGCGTCCGCAGCACCACCCGGTTCACCGAGGAGGAGCTGGCGGCGGCCGGACTGCGCCCCGAGGAGTACCGGCACCCCGACTTCGTCCCGGTGACCGGGGCACTGCCCGACACCGACCGCTTCGACGCCGAGGCCTTCGGCATCAGCGGCACCGAGGCCGCCCTGATGGACCCCCAGCAGCGCCTGCTGCTGGAGATCTGTCGCCAGGCCCTGGAGGACGGCGGCTACGACGCCCCCGACCCGCACCGCCGGGTCGGCGTCTTCGCCGGCACCGGGATGACCCTGTACGCGCTGCGCACCTACTACCAGCACACCCTGGCCGGCACGGCCGACCCGGCCCAGCCGGTGTCCGCGCTGCAGACCGCGATCGGCAACCAGGCCGACTTCGCCGCCACCCGGGTCGCCTACCGGCTGGGCCTGACCGGCCCGGCGATCGGCGTGCAGACCGCCTGCTCCACCTCGCTGGTCGCGGTGCACCTGGCGGCCCAGTCGCTGCTCGCCGGTGACTGCGACCTGGCCCTGGCCGGAGCCGCCGCCCTGCACATCCCGCAGGCCGCCGGATACCGCTACGAGGAGGGGTCGATCCTCTCGCCCGACGGCGAGTGCCGGGCCTTCGACGCGGCGGCCGCCGGCACCGTCGGCGGCAACGGGGTCGCGGCCGTCCTGCTCAAGCGCCTGGACCGGGCACTGGCGGACGGCGACACCGTGCACGGCGTGATCCTCGCCTCCGCCGTCAACAACGACGGCGGGCTCAAGGTCGGCTACACCGCGCCCAGCGTGGACGGGCAGGCGGCCGTGATCGGCCGGGCCCTCGACCTGGCCGGGGTGCCGGCCGAGAGCGTCGGCTACGTCGAGGCGCACGGCACCGGCACCCCGCTGGGCGACCCGATCGAGTTCCGGGCCCTGGCCCAGGCGTTCCGAGCCCGGACGCGGGCCGCGGACTTCTGCTCGCTCGGCTCGGTCAAGCCCAACATCGGCCACCTGGACACCTGCGCCGGAATGGCCGGGCTGATCAAGGCCCTGCTGGTGCTGCGGCACGGCACCGTCCCGCCGCTGGTCAACTTCGACCGCCCCAACCCGGCGCTGGAGCTCGCCGGAAGCCCGTTCCGGCTCGCCGCCGAGCGCCGCGACTGGCCGGCCGGCGCCACCCCGCGCCGGGCCGGGGTCAGCGCACTGGGCGTCGGCGGCACCAATGCCCACCTGGTGCTGGAGGAGGCCCCGGCGTCGTCCGCGCCCGGTGCCGCCGACGGCCCCCGGCAGGAGGCGCCGACCGTCCTGCCGCTCTCCGCCCGTACGGAACAGGGCCTGACCGCCCTGGCCGGGCTGCTGCGCGACCGCCTGGCCGCCGGACCGGCGCCCGCCCCCGGCGACCTGCCGCTCACCCTGGGCGGCGGGCGCCGCGCCCTGCGCCACCGGCTCGCCGTCACCGGCGCCGGTCCGGCGGACCTGCTCCGCGGCCTGGAGGCCCACCTGGCGGGCCGCGGCTCGGCCACCGCACCGGTACGCCGCGAGGCCCCGCGCGGTGACGTCCGGCCGGTGCTGCTCTTCACCGGCCAGGGCGGCCAGTACCGGGGCATGGCCGCCGAACTCCACCGCGCCTTCCCGGTCTTCCGGGCCGTCCTGGAGGAGTGCGACCGGCTGCACCGCGAGGCCTGGGACGAACCGCTGCTGCCGCTGCTGCTCGACCCCGTGCCCGAGGGCGCCGCCGACGACTGGACCACCGAGGCCGCGCAGCCCGCGCTGTTCGCCCTGCAAGCGGCCCAGCTGCGGCTCTGGAAGGAGCTCGGGCTGCGCCCGGCCGCCGTCGCCGGGCACAGCGCCGGCGAGTACGCGGCCTTCCACGCGGCCGGCGCCCTCGACCTCGCCGACGGGATGTTCCTCACCGCGCTGCGCGGCCGGCTGATGCACCGGGCGACCGCTCCCGGCGCCATGGCGGCGGTGATGGCCGGTCCGCAGCGGCTCGCCGAACTCGCCGACTGGCTGCCCGGGGTGGAGCTCGCCGTGGTCAACGGCGCCGGCCAGTGCGTGCTGTCCGGCCCGCCGCGCGACATCGCGGCCGCCGAGGCCGTGCTGGCCGCCGAGGCCGTGACCACCGAACGACTCGCCACCGACCGGGCGTTCCACTCCCGGCTGCTCGACCCGGTGCTCGCACCGTTCCGCGAACAGCTCGCCCGGCTGCGGCTGCGCCCGCTGACCGTACCGCTGGTGAGCAACCTGGGCGGCGAGGTGCTGGCCCCCGGCACCGTGCCCACGCCCGACTACTTCGTCCGGCAGACGAGGGAATGCGCGCGCTTCGACCAGGTGCTCGCCGCCCTGGACGGGCAGGGCCACGAACTGTTCCTGGAGCTCGGCCCGCACCCGACGCTCACCGGCATGGGCCGTCGGGAGCTGCCGCACCGCCACTTCGTGGCCGGTGCCCGCCGCGGCGCCCCGCAGGAGCCGCAGTTCGACGCCGCGGCCGGCGCGCTGTGGTCCCACGGCGTCCCGATCGACTGGGCGCGGTTCGCCGCCGCCCGTGACTGGCCGGACGGCCCGGCCCGCCGGGTGCCCCTGCCGACCACCGTCTACCAACGCCGCCGCCACTGGTTCACCGCCCCCGACCGGCCGACGACCACCGAGGACCCCGCCATGCACCAGGCACCGCCGCCCCAGCCGACCGCCCCGGCGGCCGCCGTCCCAGCGTCCGCTGTCCCGGCCGCCGTCCCCGCCGCCGCAGCAAGCCCCGAGCAGCTCGCCGAGGAGGCGGTGCTGCGCCGGGTGCTGGAGCAGACGGCCCGCCAGCTGGGCCACGACGAGGGGGCGGTCGGCGCCGACGACCCCTTCTTCGACCTGGGCGCCGACTCGCTCGGGATGATCAACATGATCCGGGACCTGGAGCGCGCCTTCCGGGTGCGGATCTCGATGCGCGAACTGTTCGAGGCGGCGGACACCCCGGCCCGGCTGGCCGGGCTGATCGCCGACCGGCTGGAGCCCGACGTCCGGGACGGGCTGCTCCCGGCGGCCGCGCCGGAGCCGGTCGCGGTGCCCGAACCGGTCGCGGCCCCGGCGCCCCTGGCCGCAACGCCCGCCCTCCCCGTACCGGCCGCGCCCGCCGCACCCGTCGTACCCGCCGCGACCCTTCCGTCCGCGCCCGCTCCTGCCGCGCCCGTCCCGGCACTTCCGTCCGCACCCCCGGTCCCGGTCCCGCTCGCCTCCGCCCCGGTGACCGACGGCACCGGCCTGATCGAGCGCCAGCTCGCGCTGCTCGGCCAGTTCTCCGACCTGATGCGCGACCAGCTCGGCCTGCTGGCCGGGACCGGGCCGGCGCCCGCGACCGGGGCGGTACCGCCCGCGCCCCTCCCGGTGGCGGCCCCCGCCGCCCTGCCCCCGTCCGTCGCCCCGGTCGTCGTCCCGGCCGTCGAGGCCCCGCTTCCCGCCGCCGCCCCCGCGCCGGCCGCCCCGCAGGTGCACGGCCCCCGGGTGACCGTCTCCCGCGAGTCCGGCATGGCCGCCGGCGGCCTGACCGAGCAGCAGCGCGCCCACGTGGACGGGCTGGTCGCCCGCTTCACCGCCCGTACCGCCGCCTCCAAGGCGGTCACCCGCCGCCACCGCCGCACCCTCGCGGACAGCCGCGCCGTGGTGGGCTTCCGCTCCTCGACCAAGGAGATGCTCTACCCGCTCGCGGCCCGCCGGGCCCGGGGCTCCCGGCTGGAGGACCTCGACGGCAACACCTACGTCGACATCACCATGGGCTTCGGCGTCCTGCTCTTCGGCCACGACCCGGAGTTCGTCGCCGAGGCCGTCCGCGAGCACCTGGCCGGCGGGCTGCGACTGGGCCCGCGCGGCCCGGAGACCGGGGAGGCCGCCGAGCTGCTGGCCGAGCTGACCGGCACCGAGCGGGTCGCCTTCGCCAACTCCGGCACCGAGGCGAACGCCGGGGCGATCCGGCTCGCCCGCGCCTTCACCGGCCGGGACAAGATCGTCATGTTCGAGGGCTCCTACCACGGCCACTTCGACCACACCCTGGGCCGGACGGTGGGCCACGGCGCCGACCGGGAGACCGTCCCGGTGTCGAGCGGCATCCCCGGCAGCGCCGTCGCCGACCTGATCGTGCTGCGGTACGGCGATCCGCAGAGCCTCCAGGTCATCGAGGAGCTCGGCGACCGGATCGCCGCCGTACTGGTCGAGCCGGTGCAGAGCCGCCACCCGGGGCGCCAGCCGGCCGAGTTCGTCCGTTCGCTGCGCGAACTGACCGCCCGCCGCGGCATCGTGCTGCTCTTCGACCAGATGCTCACCGGCTTCCGGCCCCACCTGCGCGGCGCCGAGGGCTTCTGGGGCGTGACCCCGGACCTCTCCACCTACGGCAAGGTGCTCGGCGGCGGCTACCCGATCGGCGCGATCGCCGGGCGGGCCGACATCCTGGACGGGATCGACGGCGGCCACTGGGACTACGGGGACGACAGCTACCCGCCGAAGGACACCACCTTCTTCGGCGGCACCTACATCCAGCACCCGCTGGCGATGACCGCGGCCGGTGCCGTGCTGCGCCACCTCAAGGAGGCCGGCCCCGGCCTCCAGGAGCGGCTGAACGCCCGCACCGACGAACTGGCCGCGACCCTCAACGGGTTCTTCGAGGAGGAGGAGTTCCCGCTCCGGCTGGCCCACTTCGGCTCGCTGTTCCGGTTCGAGCCGCGGGCCGACGTGGAGCTGTTCTTCCCGGAGCTGCTGACCCGCGGGGTCTACGTCTGGGAGTGGCGCAACTTCTTCCTCTCCACCGCCCACACCGACGGCGACCTGGAGTTCGTGGTCGACGCCGTCCGGGAGTCCCTGCGCGGTCTGCGGCGCGGCGGCTTCTTCCCGGCCTCGCCCGGGGTGCGGCTCCCGGCCCCGACCCCGCGCCCGGCGGCCGACCTGCCCGAACTGCCCGCACTCACCACGGAATCCCGCACCGGTACCGGGGCCGAGCCCGTTCCGTACCACCCGGTGAGCGACCCGCAGCGCCCGGTCGATTTCAGCCTGTACTTCTTCGGCGACTACCCCCAGGACTCCCCGGAGGACGAGAAGTACCGCATCGTCCTGGAGAGCGCCCGCTTCGCCGACCGGCACGACTTCCACGCCGTCTGGCTGCCGGAGCGCCACTTCCACTCCTTCGGCGGGATCTTCCCCAACCCCTCGGTGCTGGCGGCCGCGCTGGCCCGGGAGACCAGCCGGATCCGGCTCAACGCGGGCTGCGCGGTGCTGCCGCTGCACCACCCCGTCCGGGTGGCGGAGGAGTGGTCGGTGGTGGACAACCTGTCCGGCGGCCGGGTCGGGCTGGGCTGCGCCAGCGGCTGGCACCCCAACGACTTCCTGTTCTTCCCGGAGAACTACGGCGGCCACAAGGAGCTGATGCACCGCCAGGTCGACACCGTCCGGGCGCTGTGGCGCGGCGAGCCCTACCGCGGCCGCAACGGCAACGGGGAGCCGATCGAGGTGACCCTGCACCCGCGCCCCTTGCAGGAGCAGCCGCCGATGTTCACCGCGATCGTCGGCAACCCGGACAGCTTCCGCGAGGCCGCCCGGCACGACCTCGGCGTGATCACCAACCTGATGACCCAGGACATCGCCCAACTCGCCGAGAACGTCGCCCTCTACCGGCGCACCCGGGCCGAGCACGGGCTGGACCCGGAGGCCGGCCGGGTGGTGGTGCTGGTCCATACCTACCTGGGCGCCGACCTCGCCACCGCCCGCGCGCAGGCCTACCGCCCGTTCTGCCACTACCTGCGCTCCTCGCTCTCGCTGTTCGGGCAGATGGCCAACAGCCTCGGCCTGACCCTGGACTTCGAGAACACCCGCGAGGAGGACCTCGAGTTCGTGCTGGAACGCGCCTACGAGCGCTACTGCGCCTCGCGCGCCCTGATCGGCACCCCGGAGAGCGTCGGGTCCGTGCTCGCCGAGCTGCGGGCGGCCGGCGCGGACGAGATCGCCTGCTTCGTCGACTTCGGGCTCGCCCCCGACCTGGTGGCCGCCGGCCTGCCGCAGATCGACGCGCTGCGCCGCTCCACCGAGCGGGGCGCCGCGCTGTCCTACGCGCAGCAGCGGATGTGGTTCCTGCACCGGATGCTGCCCGACGCCGCCCAGTACAACGAGGTCAAGGCCGTCGAACTGGACGGCCCGCTGGACCCGGAGGCGCTCGACACCGCGCTGCGCGCGCTGGTGGAGCGGCACGTCGGGCTGCGCACCGTCTTCCGGGAGCAGGACGGCGAACCGTTCCAGCAGGTGATCCCGGCGCCGGACGGCCCGGTGCTGGAGCGGGTCCCGGTGCACGGGCCGGCCGAGGAGGCGGTGGCCGCGCTGGTCGCCGCCGAGGGCGCCCGCCGCTTCGACCTGGCCGAGGGCCCGCTGTTCCGCGCCGGGCTGCTGGCGACCGGGCCGGACCGGCACGTCCTGGTGCTGTCCATGCACCACATCGTGATCGACACCCTGTCCACCGTGGTGATCACCCGGGAGCTGGGGGAGCTGTACCGGGCGGCCCGGGAGCAGCGGCCGCACCGGCTGCCCGCGCTCACCACCACCCCGGCCGCCGAAGCCGCCCGGGAGCGGGCCGCGGTGGCCGCCGGGGCCTACGAGGAGAGCCTCGACCACTGGCGCAAGGTGCTGGGCGGCGAGCTGCCGGTGCTGACCCTGCCCACCGACCGGCCCCGCCCCGCCGTACCGGACGGTCGCGGCCGTTCGTACGTCCGCCACCTTCCCGCCGAACTCTCCTCGGGCATCCGGGAGTTGGCCCGCGAGCGGCGCTCGACCCTGTTCATGGTGCTGCTCACCGCCTTCGCCGGGGTGCTCCAGCGCTACAGCGGCCAGGACGAGGTGGTGCTGGGCACTCCGCTGGCCAACCGGGCGGACGGCACCGAGGACCTGGTCGGCTTCTTCGTCAACACCCTGGCGCTGCGGCTGGACCTCACCGGCGAGCCGGACTTCGCCGAGGCGCTGGACCGGGTCCGCTCCACCGCGCTGGACGGCTACGAGCACCAGCAGCTGCCCTTCGAGGTCCTCGTCCAGGAACTGAACCCGCAGCGGGACACCAGCCGCAACCCGCTCTTCCAGGTCATGGTCGAGTTCGAGAACCACGCGGTCTTCGAGCTGGACCTGCCCGGGGTGACGGCCCGCCCGCTGGACCACGTGGTCGACCGCTCCGCCTTCGACCTGGCGCTCTTCCTCACCAACCTCCCCGACGGCATCCGCTGCCACGTGGAGTACGCCGAGACCCTGTTCGACCGGGCCACGGTGGACCGGCTGTTCGACGCCTTCGAGCGGCTGCTGGCCGCCGCCGTCGCCGACCCGGCGCGACCGCTCACCGAGCTGACGGCGGCCCCCGCCGACCCCGCCCTGGAGTGCGGACCGGAGGCGGCGCCGGCGCCCGCGCACCCGCTGGCCCGGGTGGCGGCCACGGTGGCCGACCGGCCGGAGGCCGTCGCGGTGGTCGCCGCCGACGGCACCGAGACCGACTACCGGACGCTGCACGCCAGGGCCGAGGGCCTGGCCCGCCGGCTGCTCGCCGCCGGGGTGCGGGAGGGCGACCGGGTGGCCGTGCTGCTGCCGCGCTCGGCGGACCAGGTGGCCGCGCTGCTGGCCGTGCTGCGGCTGGGCGCCGTCCTGGTGCCGATCGACCCGGTGCAGGGCGCGGAGCGCTGCCGGCTGATCGCCGCGGACAGTGCCCCGACCGTGCTGCTCACCGCCCGGGGCACCGACCTGATGGGCATCTCGCTGCCGACCGTCAACACGGACGCGGACACCGACACCGGGCCCGCGGGCGGGGCGGAACTGCCGCCGCTGCCCGTCCCGTCGGCGCAGGCCGCCGCCTACCTGCTGTACACCTCCGGCTCCACCGGCCGCCCCAAGGGCGTGCTGATGCACACCCTCGGCCTGGCCTCGCTGATCGACTGGAACGTCGCCGAGCACCCGGCCGCCCGCACCCTGCAGTACGCCTCCTGCGGGTTCGACGTCAGCGTCCAGGAGATGCTGACCACACTGGCCGGCGGCGGCACCCTGCTGCTGATCGAGGAGGAGACCCGCTACGACATCACCGCGCTGGCCGCCGTGGTCCGCGCCACCCGGGCCGAGCGGCTGCACCTGCCGTACACCCCGCTGGCCGCGCTGGTCGCGGCGCTCGGCGACGAACCGGCGCCCCACCTGCGCGAACTGATCCAGGGCGGCGAGCAGTTGCTGCTCACCCCCGCCCTGCGGGCGTTCCTGGCCCGCAACCCCGGCTGCCGGCTGCTGAACCACTACGGCCCCACCGAGACCCACGGGGTCACGGCCGGCGAGGCCACCCCGGACGGACCGGACCACGCCTCGATCGGCCGCCCGGTGCCGGGAACCCGGATCGTGCTGCTGGACGCCGCCGGACGCCCCGTCCCGGCCGGGGCCGTCGGCGAGATCCACGTGCTCGGCGTCCAGGTCGGGCTCGGCTACCCCGGCCGGGCGCAGGAGAGCGCCGCCGTCTTCACCGACACCCCGGAGGGCCGCCGCTACCGCACCGGCGACCTCGGCCGCTGGCGGCCGGACGGCACCCTGGAGTACCTCGGCCGGGCCGACCGCCAGGTCAAGGTACGCGGCTACCGGATCGAACCGGGCGAGGTCGAGACCGTGCTGCGGACCGTGCCGGGCGTGCGCGGCGCCGCCGTGACGGGACGCCGGACGGCGACGGGCACCGCGCTGGCCGGGTACGTCCAGTGCGCGGCCGCCGACCTGCCCCGGGTGCGCGACCGGCTGGCCGACCTGCTGCCCGAGCACATGGTGCCGGGGCTCTGGGCCGCGGTCGCCGAACTGCCGTTCAGCGTCAACGGCAAGCTCGACACCACCGCCCTGCCGGAGCCGCTGCCGCTGGGCGCCGGACTGGCCGCCGTCGCCCCGGCCACCGAACTGGAGCGCACCGTGCAACGGCTGTGGGAGGAGGAACTCGGCCGCCCCACAGGCGTGGAGACCTCCTTCTTCGACCTCGGCGGCCACTCGCTGGCCGCCACCCGGCTGCTGAACCGGGTCCGCGAGGCCACCGGGCTGCGGATCGGCGTGCTGGAGTTCTTCCGCCGCCCCACCATCCGGGCGATGGCCGCCCACCGCCCGGCCGTCCAGGACCGCCCGGCCCCGGCCTACGAGGAGGGCGAGCTGTGACCGCCCCCGCCCCCGTGTCCACCGCCGACCAGGGCTGGGACCGCCTGGTCCGGCTGCTCGACGAGCGCGGGATCGTGCTGCGCACCACCGGCGAGCGGCTCGGCTACCTCGCCCCGGCCGGCGCGCTGGACGAGGAGGCCGCCGGGCTCGTCCGGGCGCACCGGGACCGGCTGCTGGCCGTCCTGACCGGCTCCGGCGCGGCGCTCGCCGCCGCGCCGGCCGGGCTGGCCCAGCGCCGGCTGTACGGGATGCACGGCCGCTCCGCCGACCCGGCGGTGTGGAACATCACCCAGCGCATCACCCTGCGCGGCCCGCTCGACCCCGAGCGGCTGGCCGCCGCCCTCACGGCGCTGAGCGAGCGCCACGAGAGCCTGCGGACCGGCTACCGGCACACCGACCTGGGCCTGCTCCAGCAGGTGCGGCCGAACACCCCGGTGGAGCTGCCGGTCGAGGACCTGCGCACGCTCGACCCGGCCGCCCGGGACGCGGCGCTCGCCGGGGCCACCCGGGCCGAGGGCGCCCTGCCGTTCGACCTGGACGGCGACCGACTGCTGCGCGCCCGGCTGCTGCGCACGGCCGAGGACGTCGCGGTGCTGCTGCTGTCGCTCCACCACATCGTGGTCGACGGCTGGTCCCTGGCCACCCTGCTGGCCGACCTGGGCGCGCTGTACCGCGGGGACGGCGCCGCGCTGCCGGACCCCGGCCGGATGACCGACCACGCCTGCTGGGAGCGGACCGTGGTCACCCCGGCCGCCGTCACCGAGGCCCTCGACCACTGGGCCCACGTCCTGGGGGACACCCCGCCGGCGGTGGACCTGCCCACCGACCGGCCGCGCCCCGAGCAGCGCTCCGGGCGCGGCGGCACCCTCGCCTTCCGCGTCCCGGCCGGGTCGGCCGAGGCGGTGCGCCGCTGCGCCGCCGGGCGCTCCACCACCGCCTCGGCGGTGCTGCTCGCCGCCTACGCCCGGCTGCTCGGCGAGCTGACCGGGGCGGCGGAGACCCTGGTGGTGCTCTCGTACGCCAACCGCACCCGGCCGGTGGACGAGCAGGTCGTCGGCCTGCTCACCACCGGCCTGCCGATCCGGCTGCCCACCCGCCCGCCCGGCGGGTTCGGGGCCTCGGTGGACACGGCGGCCAGGGCGGTGGCCACCGCCCTGGACCACGCCACGGTGCCCTTCGGCCAGCTGGTCGAGCCGCTGCGCGAGCGCGGCGTCCGGCTGCCGGCCGGGTACCCGCAGGTCCTGCTCGCGGTGCAGAGCACCCCGGCGATCGCCCTCGACCTCCCCGGCCTGGCCGTCGAGGTCGAGGACGTGCCGGGCCCCTCCACCCGCGCCGACCTCTCCGTGCTCCTCACCCCGGACGCGGACGGCTACGCGGGCCTGGCCGAGTACGACGCCGACCTGTTCGACGCGGGGACGGTCCGGTCCTGGCTGGAACGGATGGTGGCGGACCTGGCCCGGGAGCTGACGGACTGACCGTTCCGGCCGCCCGCCCGGCGTGCGGAACCGGCCCGCGCCCCCCGGCAATCCGGCCGGAACTCCGGAAGATCGGACCAACTCTCGTTCTGTACACGTAAGATGACGCAGAGTTGGGTCCGGTCCGTTCGGAGCGGGCCGGGCAGGACCTGTCGGAGAGGGCCGTGCGAGAGATGCGCTTCACCGTCCTGGGGCCGCTGCGGGCCTGGTCCGCCGACCGGGAGCTGCGGATCAACCGGGCCAGGGACCGGGCGGTGCTCGCGGTGCTCCTCGCCGCCCAGGGCCGGACCGTCCCGGTGGGCGAGATCGTCGACGGGGTGTGGGGCGAGGAGGCGGACGGCGCGCCGGACCGGCCCGCCGCCCTGCCCGGCCACGTCTACCGGCTCCGCAAGGTGCTGGACGGCGCGGCGCCGGACCGGACCGGCCCGAGCGTGCTGCGGCACCAGGGCAAGGGCTACCGGCTGGACGTCGACCCGGGCGCCGTCGACCGGACGGCCTTCCTGGCCGGGCTCGCCGACGCCGCCACCGCCCGCCGCAACTGGCAACCCGAACGCGCCCGCACCCTGCTCTCCGGCGCACTCGCGCTCTGGTCCGGCCCGGCCCTGGACGACGTGCCGGGGCCGTTCGCGGCCCACGAACGCCGCCTGCTGGCGGGCCGCCGGGAGGAGGCACTGCGGCACTGCCGGGAGCTCGACCTGGAGCTCTCCGGCCACCCGGCGCCGACGCCGACGCCGACGCCACCCACCCGGGCGGTTCGACGGCCCTTCCAACTGCCCCCCGATCTGCCCGACTTCACCGGACGCCGGGCCCAACTGGCCGCCGTCGCGGCGCTGCTGGCCGGTCCGGCCGGCCGCACGGCGCCGCTGGCCACCGTGACCGGCCCGCGCGGCGCGGGCAAGAGCGCCCTGGCGGTGCACGCCGCCCACCTGGCCGCCACCGGCTACCCCGACGGCCAGCTGTACGCGGACCTGCACACCACGGGCCCCGACGCCGTGTCCGACACCCTGGCGGCGTTCGTCCGTGCGCTGGGCGTCGAGGACGGGGCCGTACCGCCGGGTCCGGCCGAGCGCCGGGACCTGTTCCACCGGCTGCTGGCCGGACGGCGCCTGCTGGTCGTGCTCGACGGCGCCGCCGCCGTGGCAGCCGTCCGCCCCCTGCTGCCCACGGCGCCGGGCTGCGCCGCCCTCGTCACGCTCGACGGCCCAGGCGGCCCAGGCGGCCCGGGCGGTTCGGACGGCCCGGGCGGTTCGGCCGGGGCGGCCGGGATCGAGGGCGGCGGACACCCCGTCGGTCTCGGCCGGCTCAGCCCACCGGAGGCACTGCTCCTGCTCGGCCGGATCCTCGGCCCGGAGCGGCCGGCCCGCGAGCCGGAGGCCGCCCGGGCCCTGGCGGCCGCCTGCGACCACCTGCCGGGCCCGCTGCGCCGCGCGGCCGACCGGCTGGTCCGCCGCCCGGCCTGGCCGATCTCCGCTCTGCTGCCCCGGCCCGAGGACCCCCGGGCCGAACCGGTCGCGCCGGTCACGGCCTCGGTCACGGCCGTGGGCTGCGGGTCGGGCGGTGGCCGATGAGCCGCCGCGAACCCACCGAGTGCGCGGACGCGCCGGACGGGGTGTGGGCCCACCCCGGGGCCCCGGCAGGCGGCGCGGCCGGACCGCGCTTCGCCCTGCTGGGCCCGCCGGCCGGCTGGTACGACGGACAGCCGCTCGACCTGGGCCGCCGCCAGCAGCGGGCGTTCCTGGCGATGCTGCTGGCCCGCCCCGGCCGGGTGCTGACGGCCGCCGCGCTCGCCGACGGGGTCTTCGAGGAGGGGGCCCTCCCGAACCGCCCCGCCGCCGTACTGGCCACCCACGCCTACCGGCTGCGCAAGGAACTGCGCGGGCACGCCGCCGGGCACCTGCTGGTCACGGTCGACGACGGCTACCGGTTCGACGTGCCGGCCCGGGCCGTCGACCTCGGGGTGTTCGACCTCCTGGTCGGGCAGGCCGACCGGGCGCTGGCCGCCGGCCGGCCGCCGCAGGCCCGCGACCTGCTGGCCCGGGCGCTCGCCCTGCACCGGGGCGAGCCGCTGGCCGGTCTGCCGGGGCGGCACGCGGCCGAGATGCGCGAACACCTGACCCTGCGCCGGATCGCGGCACTGGAGACCAAGCTCGGCCTCGACGTGGAACTCGGGGACAGCCCGTCCTGCCTCGTCGACCTCGGCCGGGCGGTCTTCGCCCATCCGTTCCAGGAGCGCTTCCGGGCCCTGCTGGTGCTGGGGCTGCACCGGGCGGGTCGGCCCGACGAGGCCCGGGCCGTGCACGCCGAAGCCCGGCGCTTCTACCACGACCAGGGTCTGGACTGCGCCGAGCTGGACGCCGTACTGGACCGGATCCGCCGTACCGCACCGGCCTCGGCGCCGGCGGGCCCGAGCGGCCCGGCCCACCGCCCGAGCGCCGTACCGGCCCAGTCCCCGACCCCGGCCCAGTCCCCGCCTCCGCCTCCGTCCCTGCTCCCGGCGCCCCGGCACCTGCCCTTCGGCATCGCGGACTTCACCGGTCGGCAGAGCGCGGTGGCGAGGCTGACCGCCCTGCTCGCCCCACCGGACCCGACCGCCGTGGCCGTCGTGGCGGTCAACGGCCTCGGCGGGGTCGGCAAGAGCACGCTGGCCCTGCACGTCGCGCACGCCCTGCGCGACCGCTTCCCCGACGGTCAGCTCCGGCTGGACCTGCGCGGCACCCTGAGCGACCCGCTCGACCCGGCCGAGGCGCTCGCCGACCTGCTCACCGCCCTCGGCGTGCCGGACCGTGCGGTGCCCACCGACCCCGCCGAACGCGCCGCGCTCTACCGCACCACGCTGGCCGGACGCCGGGTGCTGCTGCTGCTCGACAACGCCGCCGACGCCGCCCAGGTGCTCCCGCTGCTGCCGGGCACCCGGAACTGCGCGGTGCTGCTCACCAGCCGCCACTGGCTGGGCCCCCTGCCCGGCGCCCACCACCTCCACCTGGACGCCATGCCGCCGTCCGAGGCGGTCGACCTGCTCGCCGCCGTCGCCGGACGGGCCCGGATCGCGGCCGAGCCCCGGGCGGCCACCGCGATCGTCGCGGCCTGCGGCCTGCTGCCGCTGGCGGTACGGGTGGCCGGCTCTCGGCTGGCCGCCGACCCGGGGCAGCCGCTCGCGGCGCTCGCCGCGAGCCTGGCCGACGAAGGCACCCGGCTCGCCGAACTTGCCTTCGACCACAGTGCGGTGGAACCCGTGCTGGCCCTCTCCTACGCCCGGCTCGGCGCCGCCCAGGCCCGCGCCCTGCGGCTGGTCGCGCTGCCGGACACGCCCGAACTCCCGCTCGCCGCCGCCGGCGCCCTGCTCGACCGCGCCCCCGAGGAGACCCGGGAACTGCTGGAGACGCTGGTCGACCTCAACCTGCTCCAGTCGCCCGCCGCCGACCGCTACGGGCTCCACGACCTGGTGCGGGCGTTCGCCCGCGGCCGGAGCGAGCGGCAGGACGCCCCGGAGGCGCTCACCGCCGCCTTCGCCCGGCTGCTCGACTTCTGCCTCGCCAGCGCCCGCAACGGTGAAGGGAGCGCCCGCCACGTCGACCGGGCCGGGAAGCAGCTGACCGGGGCCACGACGACCGTGCCGGGGCTGACCTTCCGCGGCGTCGACGAGGCCAACGTCTGGATGCTGGCCCAGAGCGCCCTGCACCACGCGGTGATCCACCGGGTCTGCCGGGACCCCGACCTGCCGGCGGCCCGGGCCGCCGACCTGCTGGACACCATGGGATCCTCCCTCTTCGGCCGGGGGTACGCCGGGTCGGTGGCCGAGCTCGCCGGCCGGCTCGCCGACACGGCCCGGGGCCGCGGCGAGCACGCGGCCGAGGCACTGGCCCGCTCGGTGCGCGCGAGCATGCTCTGGCACACCGGCCGCTTCCCCGAGGCGCGCGCCGAACTCGAGCGCGCCCTGCCGCTCTGCCGGGCCCGCGAGCTGCGCCCACTGCGGGCGAGGGCCCTGCACCTCCTCGGCTCCACCGCGCGATTGGAGCGGCGCTACGAGGACGCCATCGTCGCGCTGCGCCGCGCCGTCGCACTCTTCCACGAGCTCGGGGACGAGGGCGCCGAAGGCCTGGCCCTCGGCGAACTCGCCGTCAACCAGGCGCAGACCGGCCGGTTCTCCCAGGCCCGGGCCACCGCCACCCGGGGCGCCGAGCTCACCGGGCGGCACAGCTGCTGCGCGGAGGCCCTCAGCCACTTCTACCTCGCCCGGGTGCTGCACCTCGGTGGCGACCTCGGACCCGCCCTCGTCGAGGCCGAGCACGCCCGCGGGCGGATGCGCCGCTTCGGCCAGACCGACTACCACGTCGCCGCGAGCGTGCTGATCGCCCGGGTCCACCTGGCGGCCGGGCGGGCCGGGGCCGCCGTCCGGGCGGCGCAGGAGACGCTCCCGCTGGCCCGGCAGGCCTCGGGCACCCTGGAGGGGCACGCGCTCGGGATCCTCGGCGAGGCGTTCGCCGCGCTGCGCCGCACCGACCGGGCCAGGAGCTGCCTGAGCGAGGCACTGGGACGGTTCCGGCAACTGGGCCACCTCCGGGACGCGGCCGACATCGAACGGACGCTGCACGGCCTCGCCTGACGGACTCGCGCACGCGTCCGACGCGCTTGCTCATCAAACGTCCATCGCCGTACCCGAACCTTCTGTTGCGCCCGGTCACCGGACCGGGCCGCTACTGAGAGGCAGGACCGTCATGTTCGGCAACGGAGTCAGGAAGACGGCGATCGCCCTGGTCGGCACGGCGTTGGCCGCCGGCCTCGCGCTGGCGGGCACCGGGACCGCCGCGGCGTCCAGCGGTGGCGGCTGCGGCGGCCCCGACTGGGAACAGGCGTGTGTGAGCGCGGGGAACGGCCAGGTCACGGCGACGGCCAACACCAACTTCGGCAACGGCAACTGCACCGAGGAGGTGATCCTCTGGGACTACACCACCGGCGGCAGGGCGCTGGACACCAGCTTCGGCTGCCACACCGGCCCGTACAGCTTCAGCTACACCCTGAGCAACCCGAGTCCGGGCCACGACTACAAGGCCGAGGTGCGCCTCTACTGGAACGGCGGCTCCAACTACGACTACCAGCTCAGCCCGGACCTGTTCTACTGACCGGCGCCGTGTGACGGGGTCACCGGCCCGGGTCCGCCCCGGGCCGGTCACCCCGTCACCGGGCGGGCGTTCAGCCGTTCGCGCGGATCGTCGCGCGGATCCACTCCGCGTAGGCGGGCGCGCTGCTGTAGAGGCCAGGGCCGGCGGAGCACGGCACGTGCCCGCCGACGCCGGGGCCGGAGGTGACGCCGACGAGCTCCCAGCGCCCGCCCCGGCCGCGCTGGAGCTGCGGCCCGCCGGAGTCGCCGAAGCAGGCCATCGCCCGGGGGACCAGGCTGACGGTGCACAGCCGGGTGGGGCCCGCGTAGCCCGGGTCGCACTCGGCCTCGCCCGCCCGGCGGGTCTCCAACTGCTGGAGGCGGTCGGGGAAGCGCAGGCCGCCGAGGTCGCCGGTGTCGACGACGGTGCCGAAGCCGAGCAGCCGGGTCGGGGTGCCGGGGTCGCCGGGCCGCCCGGCGATCGGGATCGGCCGTTCCATGACGGGGCGGTCCAGCCGGATCAGCGCGACGTCGTTCTGGTTGGGTCCGGCGTTGCCTCCCTGCCGGTACCCGGGGTGGGTGACCGTGCCGGCGATCGCGCGGACGGTGCCGCCGGACCTGCGCTCCGCGCTGCCGATGCGCGCGGTGCCCGCAGGCTTCACCAGGTTCGGGTCGACGCAGTGGGCGGCCGTCAGTACCCACTGGCGGTCGATCAGTGAGGCGCCGCAGACCCCGTCGTCCAGGCCCGGTGCCGACACCGGGACGGAGGCCATGAACGGGTAGCGCTGCGGGGCGGCCGTCCCGTTGACGATCGCCCCGGCACTGCCGGCCGTCGCGACCGCGCAGCCGAGGGCGACCGCGGCCACGGTCGCGGCGCGGGCCGTACGACGCTTGCTGGACTTCCCGTTGAACATCGGGGCTCTCCTCGGAGGTAGGACTTCCGTCTGCCCCCTCAGCCTCCCCTTTCCAAGATCCACTGGACCATCCGGACACCAGGTGTACGAACGGTGGGGATTGCCCCCGTACGGCGCCGGGGTGCGGCGTGACCCGTCCGGCGCAGCGTGGCGCGCGGGGCGGGCGGCGGACTGCGATCTTCGGAGGGACCCGGCGGTGCACGACTGCCGGGTCCCCGTCGTTCCGAGATCGTGGAGGCCCGGATGTGGCAGGCTCCCCCCGCCCCCGTCAGCCGTGAGTGGCTTCCCGTCCTGGACATGCCGGCGCCCGCCGAGCAGAACCGCTGGACGGTGCTGCTGCGCCTGCTGCTGCTGATCCCTCAGTTCGTGGTGCTGTGGGTGCTGTCCCTGGTGGCGTTCGTGGTCACCGTGGTCGGCTGGTTCTGCGCGCTGGTCCTCGGCCGGCTGCCCGACTTCGCGGCGACCTACCTCAGCTCCTTCGTCCCGTACGAGGCGAGGGTCACCGCCTATCTGATGCTCACCGTGGACCGCTACCCGCCGTTCCGGTTCAGCGCCCCCGAGTACCCGGTGCAGGTCGGCCTGCGGCCCGGTGAACTGAACCGGCTGGCCGTGCTGTTCCGGATCATCCTGGTCATCCCCGCCTCCATCGTGCAGGGCCTGCTGCACGCGGGCTGGTGGATGGTCTCGTTCATCATCTGGCTGGTGGTGCTGGTCCTCGGCCGGATGCCGCAGCCGCTCTACGAGGCGACGACCGCGATCCTGCGCTACCAGCTGCGCTACACCGCCTACCTGGTGATGCTGACCTCCGCCTACCCCAAGCGCCTGTTCGGCGAGGAGCCGGGCAGCGAGCCCGAGCCGGTCTCGGCCACCCGCCCGCTGGTGCTGAGCGGCGGCGGGCGCGGCCTGGTGGTGCTCTTCCTGATCCTCGGCGTGGTCTCCTGGGCGACCAGCTCCGTCACCGCCTCGGTCAACACCGACGACAACGACGACAACGACCTCAACCCGACCCAGCACGTGATGGCCCCGCTGCTGCCCGGCCCGTCCTGACGGCAGGGGAGCGGGCGTCAGGAGGCCGGGCGTCAGGACGGGTGCGCCGGGGACGCCTCCCGGGCGGCCTGCTTGACGGCGGCGATCAGCTGGTGGCGGCGGGCGCGCAGGTCCTCGGGGCGGACGGCCAGCGAGACGCTCCCGATCACGGCGCCGTCCGCGCCGAGCACGGGCGCGGCCAGGCAGGCCAGGCCGGTACGGGCCTCCTCGACGTCCAGGGCGACGCCGGTGCGGCGGATCCGGCGCAGCTCCTCGTCGAGCCGGTCGACCGAGGCGATGGTGCGCGGGGTGAACCGGCGCAGGCCGGGCTGCTCCAGGTAGCGGCGGCGGGCGGCCGGGCCGGCGGCGGCCAGGGCGATCTTGCCGTGGGCGTAGGCGTGGGAGCGCGGGTCGACGCCGACGGTGAGCTCGGGCCGCTGGTCACCGTCGGCGGCGACGGTGCGCACGTCGGCGATCACCAGCCCGTCGCCCTGGTAGGCGACGTAGTTCGCGGACGCGCGGGTGGCCTGCCGCATCCGGGCGAGCAGGTCGTCGATGCCGTCGGTCAGGCCCATCTGCCGCTGGAACGCGCGGTGCAGGGCGGAGACCTGGTAGCCGAGGGCGTAGCCGCCGTCGGTGCGCACCAGGTAGCCGCGCTCGGTGAGCGGGGCGAGGAGGGCGTAGGTCGTCGACAGGGCGCAGCCGAGGCTGCGGGCGAGGGCCTTGGCCGGGACGGGCGAGGGTGACCCCGCGACGAGTTCCAGCACCTCCAGGGTGCGGTCGGCGGCGCGCGGCCCGGTCTGCCCGGCCATGACGGGGTGCTCCTCGTGCTGGTGCCGCTCCTGCTGGTGCGGCGTGACCCGTCCAGTGTGCCGGGGGCCGGGTTGGGGGAGGCCACCGGCCCCCGGTCCGGCCCCCGCTCGGCGTCCGGGCTCAGGCCTCGCGCGGGGTGATCTCGCCCATGAGGTCCCAGCCCTCGCGGTCGGGGAGGTCGACGCTGATGATCCGGGGCTTGGCGGCGACCGCACCGGACAGCGTCCCCATGGCCTTGCGGAAGTGCGCCGACTCGACGTGCGCCCGCCCGGCCTCGCCGTCCCGGAACCCCTCCACGAGCACGTACTCGTCCGGGTCGTCCACGCTGCGGGACCAGTCGAAGAACAGGTTCCCCGGCTCGGCCCGGGTGGCCTCGGTGAACTCGGCGACGATATCGAGCCACTGGGCGCTGAGCTCGGGGCGGACGGGGAACTTCACGGTGATGAAGATCATGACGCTCTCTCGGGTCGGGGGGCGGTCGAACCCCCATCGGGGGACGGTCGGACCCCCACCCTGCCCGACCGCCGCCCGGCCCGGGAAACCCGCGCCGCCGCGATTCCGTCCCTGCCGGAATCCGCGGCCTCCGGGCTGGCGACGGCCGGGCCCCGGGCGTGTCGCCCGCCCGGGGCCTGACGGTCAGGCCGGTACGGTCGGCTTGAGCACCTCCTCGCACCACTGGCGGAAGGTCGTCGGGCTCGCGCTCCGCGGGGTGCGCTCGACCCCGGCGTCCAGTCCGTCGTCCTTGGCCCGCATCATGTCGACGTACCCCTCCACGAGGGCCGGGCTGAACCCGTACCCGGGGAGCGAGGCGCGGAAGTCGTCCAACGACTGGCGCTCGTAGCGGACGGGGCGGCCGAGGACCTCGGACATGATGCGCGCCATGTCGTTCGCGGAGAGGTCCTCGGGGCCCAGCACCGGGACTTCGCCGGTGCCCGTCCAGGAGCGGTCGAGCAGCAGGTCGGCGGCGGCCGCGGCGATGTCCCGGGTGGCCGCCAGCGGCGCCGGGCGGTCGGCGGCGACGGTGGAGGTGTACACGCCGCGGTCCCGGATCGAGGCGGTCTGCTCCAGCAGGTTGTCCATGAAGGAGGGGTTGGCGAGCGCCCGGTAGGCCGCGCCGGTGCCCGCGAGGAGGTCGTCCATGGCCAGCGAGGCCGTGACGTGCCCGGCGCGGTGGGCGACGGGGGTGCCGCGGCCGAGCGCGGAGACGCCGACGACGTGCCGGACGCCGTGGGCGGTGAGGGCCTCGGCGGCGGCCCGGGTGAACCCGGAGTAGACGGCGTCCAGGCTCGGTGCCTGCGGGGTGGGCGGGACGACCCAGAAGACGGCGTGCGCGCCGGTGAAGGCGCGGTCGACGACCTCGGGGTCGTCGTGGGAGCCGGCGACGACGTCGACGCGGGCCCGGACGGCCTCCGGCAGGCGCGCCGGGTCGCGCACGACGACGCGCAGTTCCTCGGTGAAGGCGTGCGGCCCGTCGAGCAGGAGGTCGAGGAGCCGGCCGCCGATCTGGCCGGTGGGAGTGGTGATGACGATCATGTGTCGAGTCTCGGGCCGGTCAACTGCGGCGTCCAATACCCTTCCTGGGGCATTGATACCTTCCAGGCATGGATCTCGACCTGCGCAAGCTCCGCTACTTCGCGGCGGTCGCCGAACACCGGCACTTCGGCCGGGCGGCGGAACAGCTCTACATCACCCAACCCGTCCTCAGTCGTCAGATCCGGGCCATCGAGCAGGAGTTGGAGTGCACCCTGCTGGTCCGGACCACGCGCAGCGTGGAACTGACCCCGGCTGGCCGACAGCTCCAGGAGGAGGCACGGGGGATCCTCGCGGCCGTCGCCGCGGCGGTGCAGCGCGTCCACGACGCCGACCGGGGCACCCGGCGGCTCGTCGTCGCCTTCTCGCCCGGCCTCCACGTGTCGGAGGCGATCCGCGCGTTCGCGCTGCGGCACCCGGACGTCGAGACCGACCTCGTCCCGGCGCGCTGGTGGGAGCCGGACGCGCCGCTGCGCGACGGCCGCTGCCAAGTGGCCTACCTGCGGCGGCCGTTCGACGACTCGGGGCTGCGCACCATCCCGATCGGCCACGAGCCCCGGGTCGCCTGCCTGCCCGCGACGCACCCGCTGGCCGCCCGCGCCGAACTCACCACCGCCGACCTCGCCGGCGAGCGGATGCTCGACGCACCGCTCCGGCGGACGGCCACGCTGGAGGAGAAGTTCGAACTGATCGCCTCCGGGCACGGCATCGGCCTGCTGCCGCTCAGCGTGGTGCGCTCCTACGCCCGCCCCGACCTCGTCCACCGGACCGTCACCGACGTCCCCGGAGTCGAGACCTGCCTGGCCGTCCCGGCCGACCCGGCCGACCGGCGGGGCACGCCGCTGCGCGACTTCCTGGAGATCGCCACCGCCACGCTGCGGTCGGCCTGAGTGCTCGGCCGCCCGGACGCCTCCCCGGCGAGAAACCCGCGCGACGCCGACCTGCGGGGACGGCTACGCTGCCCCGGTGATCGAGGACGGAGCAACGGACCGGGGCAGCGTGACCACGGTGCGGCGGATCGGGGACACCATCCGCCGGCCGGTCGGCGCGTGGACGCCCGCGGTGCACGCGCTGCTGGCCCACCTGGAGGCGGCGGGCTTCACGCGGGCCCCACGGCCGATCGCCGTCGAGGGCGGCGAGGAGGTGCTCTCGCTGCTGCACGGCGAACCCGCCTTCGCACCCTGGCCTGCCGTCCTGCGGTCCACCACGGGCGTCCACGCCCTCGGGCGCTGGCTGCGCGCCTACCACGACGCCGTCCGGGACTTCCGGCCGCCCGCCGGCGCACGTTGGCAGGGCGCGGAACAGGAATGGCGGCCAGGCCTGGTCATCCGGCACGGCGACCTCGGCCCGTGGAACGCCGTCTGGGACGGCGACCACCTGGCCGGCTTCATCGACTGGGACTTCGCGGCGCCCGGCCACGCCGTCGACGACCTCGCCCAACTCGCCTGGTACGCCGTGCCGTTGCGCTCCACCGAACAGCAGCGGCGGGCCGCCGTCAGCGGGCCGGGGGTGCTGCGGGAACGCCTGGCCGCGCTGTGCACCGCCTACGGCGAGCGGCCGGAGGCGGTGCTCGACGCCCTGGACGCGCTCCAGGCCCGGGAGGCCGCGCGGATCGAGCGGCTCGGCGGGCGCGGCGAGCAGCCGTGGGCGGCCTTCCTCGCCCGCGGCGACGCGGCCGAGATGGCGGCCGAGCGCCGCTGGCTCCGCGCCGAGCGGGCGGCCCTGCTCGGCGGCTGAGGCAGCCGGGGCGCCTCCGGCGTCCGCGGTTCAGGACAGGCCCAGCACCAGCTTGCCGGTGTTCTCCCCGCGGAAGAGCATCCCGAGGGTCGCCGGGAAGTCCGCGACCGTGCCCTCGACCAGGTGCTCCTGCACCTTGATCCGGCCCTCGCCGATCCAGCCCGCGATCTCGGCCGCCGCCTCCGCGTACCGGCGGGCGTAGTCGAACACCACGAAGCCCTCCATCCGGGCCCGCCGCACCAGCAGCGACAGGTAGTTGGACGGGCCCTGCACCGAGTCCTCGTTGTTGTACTGGCTGATCGCGCCGCAGACCACCACCCGGGCGTGCATCGCCAGCCTGGTCAGCGCGGCGTCCAGGATCGGGCCGCCGACGTTGTCGAAGTAGACGTCGATGCCGTCCGGGGCGTGGGTGCGCAGGGCCTTGCGGACGTCCTCGGCGCGGTAGTCGACGGCCGCGTCGAAGCCGAGCTCCTCGGTCAGCAGCGCGCACTTCTCCGGCCCGCCGGCGATCCCGACCACCCGGCAGCCCTTCACCTTGGCGATCTGCCCGACCATCGTGCCGACCGCCCCGGCCGCGCCGGAGACCACCACGGTCTCGCCCTCCTTGAGCGCGCCGACCTCCAGCAGCCCGAAGTAGGCGGTCATCCCGGGCATCCCGAGCGCCCCGAGGTAGGTGGACAGCGGGGCCAGCGCGGGATCGACCTTGACCACCCCCTTGCCGTCCGACACCGCGTAGTCCTGGACCCCGAAGGAGCCCACCACGTGGTCGCCGACCCGGAACTTCGGGTGGTTGGACGCGACCACCTCGGCCACTGCCCCGGCCCGCATCACCTCGCCCAGCCCCACCGGCGGCAGGTACGACGGCCGGTCGTCCAGCCACCCGCGCATCGCCGGGTCCAGCGACACGTACCGCGCCCGCCCCAGGAACTCCCCGTCCCCGGGCACCCCCACCGGCTCCTCCCCGTACGCCCAGTCCTCCGGCCGCACCTCCCCGACCGGTCGACGGGCAAGGCGGATCTGACGGTTGACGTCGGTCATGACGACTCCTGGGGGCGTACTCGCACGGCGGAAGAGGACAGGTGCCGATTCTAAGCAAGCGCTTAGTCATCTGGCCAGGGATCGTCCGAAACCGGTTCACTCGAACTGGTGACGCGGCGGGGTGAAGGCCGGAACGCTCTGTAGTGTTTCCGCTGGGCAGCCCCCGAGCGCGGAAACCAGCGCCGGAGAGGAGAACAGCAAGTGAGCACAGCGCAGATCGGTCCTGGCGACTACAGCCATGTGCCGAACCCGGAGCAGGCTCTGAAGTACGCAATTCAGCACATTGCGGGTGAACGCGTCGAGATCATCGAGGGAGTCATCACCCCCGTGTCGCCGTCCTGGGCGCATGAGCGCGCCACCGCCCTGATCGGCAAGCAGCTCGGCCGCCGAATGGATGAGTTGGGCTTGTTGGCGGGTTCAGGCAATCTCGATCTGCCGGGCACGCAGAATTTCTACCTGCCTGACATGGCCGTCCTGCCGGAGGAGCTCTTCGAGTCGGAGGGTGCCCTGCTGCCGGACCAGACGCTGCTGGTTGTCGAGGTGACCTCGCCGTCGAACGCTGACACCGACCGGACTGTGAAGCGCCGTCGTTACGCGCAGTTTGGTGCTCCGCTCTATCTGTTGGTGGACCGTCAGGAGGGAGCCTGCACGCTGTTCTCCCAGCCAGGGGAGTTGGGCTACACCCGGGTGGAGGGCCCGCACCCGTTCGGTGTGCCGGTGAGGCTTCCTGAGCCCTTCGAGGTGGACCTCGACACCAGCAGGTTCTGACCCGGCCTGCCCGCCTCAGGGGCCGACCGGCAGGCCGGTGAGGACGAAGCAGGCGCCGGTGCCGTGGTGCGGCGGGACCTCGCGGGCGATGAGGTCGGCGCCGTGGGCGCGGGCGATCTGGCGGGCCATGGCGAGGCCGAGGCCGGAGCCGGGGAGGCGGCGGGCGGTGTCGGAGCGGTAGAAGCGGTCGAAGACGTACGGGAGGTCCTCGGCGGCGATGCCCGGGCCGTGGTCGCGGACGGACACCTCCAGGGTGTCGGCGCCGTCGCCGGCCAGGGCCACCCGGACCTCCACCGGCCCGCGTCCGGCGCCGAACTTGGCGGCGTTGTCGAGCAGGTTCCCCAGCAGCCGCACCAGCCGGGCGGGGACGCCCGGCACGACCGCCCCGTCGGCGCCCGGTCCGACGGTGAGGGTGAACTCCTGGCCCGGCCAGTGCCCGCGCGCCGAGGTGACGGCGTGTTCGACCAGCGGCAGCAGGCGGAACCGCTCGACCAGGGCCTGGGGCTCCTCGTCCCGGGCGAGTTCGACCAGGTCGTTGACCATGCCGGTGACCTCGCGCAGCTGCCGCCCCAGCGCGGTGGCGGCCCGTTCGCGCTGGGCGTCGGTGAGGCGGTCGCCGCGGGCCAGCAGTTCGGCGTTGGTGCGCAGCGCCGTGAGTGGGGTGCGCAGCTCGTGCGAGGCGTCGGAGACCAGTCGGCGCTGGGCGGTGACCGAGCGTTCCAGCGCGTCGAGCATGGTGTCGAAGCTCTCGCCGAGCCGGGTGACCTCGTCCCGGCGGCGGCCGGTGGCCGCGTGGGAGGTGATCCGGTGGTGGGGGTCGCCGGTGGCGGTGATCCGTTCGACCGTGGCGGTGAGCCGGGTCACCGGGCGCAGGCCGGTCCGGGAGGCCCACCAGCCGAGGAACCCGGCCGCCAGCACCCCGGCGCCGCCGAGCCCGGCGAACGCGGCCGCGGACTGCCGTACGGCGCGGTCCACGCCGTCCGAGCGCAGTACGACCTGGAGCGCGGTGCCGCCCCGGAACGGCGTGACCAGCATCCGGGCCGGGAAGCCGGCGACGGTGGCGGTGCTGAAATAGGCGGAGCGCCGCCCGGCGGCGACCTCGCGCACGGCCGGGGTGACCGGGAACAGGTACGGGGCGACGGCCGTGCGGGGGTCGCGGGCCGGGTCGGCCGGGACGACCTGGGTGCAGGCCGGGGCGGCCAGGTAGCGGCACTGCCCGGAGAGCACGCCCGGCGGTTCGTTGCCCTGCTGCTGGACGGCGACGGTGGCGGCCTGGGTGAGCTCCAGCTCCAGCTGGTGGGTCAGTTCGTAGCGGATCACCGCGAAGGCGGCCCAGCTGAGGCCGAGGGCGACGGTGGCGACGGCCAGGGCGGTCGCCACCGCGAGCCGGACGCGGAGGGTCACGAGCCCGCGGCCAGTCGGTAGCCGACGCCGTGCACGGTGTGCACCAGGCGCGGTTCGCCGCCCGCCTCCAGCTTGCGGCGCAGGTAACCGACGTACACGGCGAGGGAGTTGGACTCGGGGCCGAAGTCCTGCCCCCAGACCCGCTCCAGCAGGGTCTCGCGGGTGAGCACCTGCCCGGCGTGCCGCAGCAGCAGTTCCAGCAGGGTCGCCTCGGTGCGGCTGAACTCCAGCCGGCGGGAGCCGCGGTGCCCGGTGCGGGTCCGCGGGTCCAGGACGAGGTCGGCGTAGCGCAGTTCGGCGTCGGCCTCGGCGCCGGGCGCGTCGAGGGCGGCGCGGCGCAGCAGTGCGCGCAGCCGGGCGGTGAGCTCCGCCAGCGCGAAGGGCTTGACGAGGTAGTCGTCGGCGCCGGCGTCCAGCCCGTCGACGCGGTCGTCGATGTTGTCCCGCGCGGTCAGCACCAGGACCGGGGTGCGGTCGTGCAGGGCCCGCAGCTGGCGGCAGACGGCGAGGCCGTCGAGGACCGGCATCATCACGTCGAGGACGACCGCGTCGGGCTCGTGGGAGGCGATCTTTGCCAGGGCGTCGTGCCCGTCGACCGCGGTGACCACCTCGTAGCCCTCGACGGTCAGTCCGTCGGCCACGGCCTCCCGCACCTCCTGGTCATCGTCCGCCACCAGAATCCGCACCGCCGACCCTCCGCTCCTCGTACGACCCCTGCCCGTTCGGGGCATACCGAAAGATAGCGGGCGAAGGCGCGCATTCTCTTAAAGGCCTCTTAGGCCGGCCCGCCACGGTGGTGAGCCATGGACACACCACTCTCGGTCGTGATCGGTGCCGGCGGCACCGGCGGCCACATCTACCCGGGCCTGGCCTTGGCGGAGGCCCTGCGGAAGACCGACCCCGACGCCGTGATCTCGTTCGTGGGCACCACGCGGGGCCTGGAGACCCGGCTGGTCCCCGAGGCGGGCTACCGGCTGCACACCGTCGACATGATCCCGTTCGACCCCTCGCTCGGTGCCCGGCGCTTCCTGCTGCCGGCGGACCTGGTCCGCGCCGCCAAGCAGGCGCAGCGGGCGGTCGAGGAGCAGCGGGCGCAGGTCGTGGTGGGGATGGGCGGGTACGCCTCCGCGCCGGCCGTGCTGGCCGCCCGGATGGCCGGACTGCCCAGTCTGATCCACGAGTCGAACGCCGTGCCGGGGCGGGCCAACGCCTTCGCCGCGCGGCTCACCCCGCAGATCGCGCTCGCCTTCGACGAGACCAGGGAGCACCTGCCGAAGGCGCGCCGACACCGGGCGGTCACCGTCGGCATGCCGCTCACCGGTGCGGTCGCCCGGCTGGACCGGCAGGCCGAGCGTGCCGAGGCCCGCCACCGGCTGGGTGTTCCGCCCGGCGCGCGGCTGGTGCTGTTCAACGGCGGCAGCCTCGGCGCGCGCCGGCTGACCGAGGCCGCGCTCGGCCTGGCCGAACGCTGGCGCGGCCGGACGGACGTCCGGCTGCTGATCAAGACCGGCCCGCAGGCCCTGGACGACACCCGGCTGCGGCTCGCCGCCGTCGGCGGGGACGCCGTCGCCGAGGCGGTGCCGTACCTGGACCGGATGGACCTCGCCTACGCCGCCAGTGACGTCGTGGTCTGCCGGGCCGGGGCGGCGACCGTGGCCGAGCTCGCCACCGTCCGGGTGCCCGCCGTGCTGGTGCCGTACCCGCACGCGCCCGGCGACCACCAGTTCCACAACGCCAAGGTGCTCGCCGACGCGGGGGCGGCGCGGATCCTGCGCGACGAGTCCACCGACGCGGACTCCCTGGCCGCCGTGCTCGACCCGCTGCTGGCCGACCCCTCCTGGCTGGCCGCCATGGGCGCCGCCGCCACCGGGGGGACCCACGCGCGGGCCGCCGACCTGCTGGCCGACTGGGTCCGCCGCCTGGCCGGCCGCTCCGGCGGCCCGGCCGGGATGCCGGCCCCGATCCCGAACCCGACCCCGATCCGCACCATCGAAACGGAGCTCGCCGAATGACCGCCACCACCACCGGCATGACCACCGTCGGCGCCACCACCGACACCACCACCGCCTGGGCCGACCGCACCGTCCTGGTCACCGGCGGCGAAGGCTTCATCGGCTCGACCCTGGTCGACCTGCTCGTCGCCCGCGGCGCCCGGGTCCGCGCCCTGGTCCACTACAAGCCGTACGCCGAACGCGGCTACCTCGCCGCCCACTTGGGCAGCGACCGGGTCGAGATGCTGGCCGGCGACGTCCGCGACGCGGGCCGGGTCTCGGACGCCGTGGCGGGCTGCGACACGGTGTTCCACCTGGCGGCGCTGATCGGGATCCCGTACAGCTACGACTCCCCGGGCGCCTACGTGCACACCAACGTCGTCGGCACCCAGAACGTCCTGGAGGCGGCGCGGCGGCACGGCGTGCGGCGGGTCCTGCACACCTCGACCAGCGAGGTCTACGGAACGGCGCTGCGCGCGCCGATCGGCGAGGACCACCCGTTGCAGCCCCAGTCCCCGTACTCCGCCTCGAAGATCGGGGCCGACATGATGGCGCTGAGCTTCCACCACGCCTTCGACCTGCCGGTCACCGTGGTCCGGCCGTTCAACACCTACGGCCCGCGCCAGTCCGCCCGCGCCGTGATCCCCGCGATCCTCGCCCAACTCCACTCCGGGGTGAGGGAGCTGCGGATGGGCTCGCTGACCCCGACCCGGGACTTCACCTACGTCACGGACACCGCCGAGGGCTTCCTCGCCCTGGCCGACTGCGACCGCGCGGTCGGCGAGGCGGTGAACCTCGGGACCGGGCACGAGGTCTCGATCGGCGACCTGGCGGGCGCGCTGATCGCCGCCTCCGGCCGTACCGACGTCGAGATCACGGTCGACCCGGCCCGGCTGCGCCCGGCCGGCAGCGAGGTGCACCGGCTGCTGTCCGACAACTCCCGGGCCCGTACCTGGTCGGGCTGGCGGCCGGAGGTCCCGCTGGAGGAGGGGCTGGCCAAGACCTCGGCCTGGGTGGCCGAGCACCTCCACCTGTTCGACCCGAAGCGCTACGCGGTCTGAGGACCGACGCCGACGGCCCGAGCGGCGCGCCCCTCACCGGGGTTGCGCCGCTCGGGCGGTTCGCCGAAGTGCCGGCTCAGAACTGGGTGCTGACCGTCACCCCGCTGAAGTCGGTGGTGGCGTACAGGCTGACGTACCGGTAGCCGGCCGCCGGGTTGGTGACGGTCAGGCTCTGGGTGGTGCCCGGGTTGGTGGAGGCGGCCGTGTGGGCGCTGGGGGAGGCCCAGGTGTCGGCGTTGTAGTACAGGGCAGCCGTGCCGGTGCCGCCGGAGGTGGAGACCTTCAAGGTGCTGGTGCCGGCCGGCAGGTAGACGTAGAAGTAGTCCAGGTTCCCGGCGGTGCGGGCCTGGTTCGGCCGGGAGCAGTTCTGGCCGAGGGCGTCGGTTCGCGGGTCGGTGCAGGTCGGCAGGGTGGTGGTGCCGCCGGTGGTGACGGTGACCGAGGTCGGGGTGCTGGTGGACTTGCCGGCGCTGTCGGTGACGGTCAGGTTGACGGTGTAGGTGCCGGCGGCCGCGTAGGTGTGGACCGGGTTGCGGTCCTCGGAGCTGCTGCCGTCACCGAAGGTCCAGTGCCAGGAAGCAAGCGAGGCCGGGGAGTTGGTCTCCACGGACTTGTCGGTGAGGGTGACGGTGGCGCCGTTGACCGACTGGTCGAAGAGCGCGGTCGGGCCGTCCGCGTAGCAGGCGCCGGCGGCGCAGGCGTTCAGCCAGGTGTCGAAGTCGGCGTCGTAGGAGGTGCCGAGGCCGTTGTAGACGGCGTAGCCGCCCTGGTAGTCGCCGGTGCGGAAGTGGCCGAGCATGTTCTGGATGACGTCCGGGTGCTTCTCGACCATGTACCGCACGGCCAGGTAGCCCCACGGGTAGGTGCGCACCGTGTCCGAGTTGTCGTAGGTGTTCTGGAAGACGGTGCTCAGCTTGTACCGGTGCGTGGCGGCCTCGGCCATCGCCTGGGTGTCGGTGGTGCCGCGGTAGGTGTACGACTCGTACTCGGCGACGCCCTCGATCCACCAGATGTCCGGGACGGAGATCTCGGTGCCGAAGTTGCCCTTCATGTCGTAGATGTTGTCGAGGTAGTGGGTGTACTCGTGGTTGAGGTTCCACACGTTGGCCGGGAAGCCGTCGATGTAGGACTTCTTGTACATCACCGACACGGGCTTGTTGTTGGGGTCGGTGACGTCCATGACGGTCTGGCCGCCGTTGTCGGTGGAGTTGTTGTAGATCGCCCAGGAGTAGGTCAGGTAGTCGTCCCGGTTGGCGAAGACGGCGAGGGTGATGCTCTTGCCGTACTGGCCGGGTATCGGGCCGTCGTCCTTGACCAGGTTGTGGAAGAAGGTGTCCTCGCCGCGCAGGCTCGCGCAGACGGTGGCCAGCTCGGCGGGGGTGAGGTCCTCGGTGCGGATGGTGCGGTTGTCGCAGACGAGGGTGTTGGGCAGCACGGCGGCGGTGAGCTTGCCGGGGAGGTCGCAGGTGCCGTAGGTGGAGCACTGCGTGCTGTCGTACTGGTTGGCGTTGTACGCGGTGTACACGTACAGCGGGCCGGTGCTGCCGGTGACCGGGGTGCTGTCGAGGAGCTGCTTGACCAGCGGGCGGGTGAAGGCCGCGACGGAGCCGCCGTCGCCGGCGGTGCGGGCGAGGTCGTTGCCGGCGTTGACGTCGAGGAACTGGTTGGCGGTGCCGAGCAGGTCCTTGTGCTTCTGCGCGAAGTTCGCCAGCGCGGTGATCACGCTCGGGTCGGCGCCGATCGCGCTGACGTAGTCCGGGTTCCAGTTGGCCCGCCACAACGGCGCGTACAGCACGGCGTTGACGGCCTTCACCATCTTCGGGAAGGCGTTGTAGCCGTTGTCGTAGCCGTTCAGGACCTGCTGGTAGACCTTCAGGTACTGGCCCTGGATGTTGGCGCTGTCGGTGAGGACCAGCACCTCGTTGAGCACGGTGCCGTTGGCGTCGCTGACGTCCTTCCAGTGCGAGCCCGCGAAGAAGGCGTCGAGACCGCCCTTGACGGCGCCGGTGAGCGAGGCGTCGTAGGGCCCGACGGTGCCCGCGTTGTTGGACTGGACGTAGTAGCCGGCCCGCAGGAAGAGCACCAGCTGCAGGAGGTTGGCGGAGTTGTCGCCGGAGTAGTTCGCGGCCTGGGCCTTGAAGGCGTTGGCGACGGCGAGCATCTGCGACTGCTTGAAGACGGCGGCCGCGTCGCTGCCGGTGACGTTGAACAGCGTGCTGACGCAGTCCGTGGTCGAGGCCTGGACGAAGGAGACCAGGCCGGCGCCGCTGCGGCTGCCGAAGTCCGAGGGCGCGCAGCCGGCCGCGGCGGGCGCCTGGGCGGTCAGCGCGTGCTGGGCCGCGGCGGCGGACTTCGACTGCGGGGCGGACCGGACGGCCGTGCCGGTCGGCTGGAGGGCCTGGCCGAGCTGGTCCGCCGGGAGCGGGGCGGCCGTGCGGCCGAGCTGCTCGGAGGAGGACGGGGCGGCCGTCTCGGCGCCGAACGGCTTCGGCGCGGTCGGGGCCCGGCCCGGGACCGCCGAGGTCGAGGCGGGGGCCGCGGCGGCGACCGGCGCCGGGGACGCGGCGAGGGCAGGGGTCGGGAGCAGGGTGGCGGGGCCGGCGAGAGCGGCGGCCACCAGGAGCGGAAGGGATTGGCGCAGACGCACTGCGGTGTCCTTGTCCTGAGGTGGGGGAGGTGACGCGGCGTCGGCCACGAGGCTGAGGGGGAGTTGACGTGTGACCTGTCACCGGAATCAGGGTCAGAACAATGTCACAGGTTATATGTCATCGCAAGGGTCCTCACAGGGCCTCGCGAACCGCCGCTGTCAGCCGTTCCACCGGCTCCTGTGCTTCGCGTCCGAAGCTCGGGTGCACGAATCAAAGTGACATGTCACACCCTATTGATTGTGGTGCGGCAACCGTGGCACGGTGCCAGGCGACGGCCTCGGCAGCAGCTGCCCGAGGCCCACCCCCACACCCCCCAGCAAGGAGTGACGATGCGTCACCGACTCCGGCTACCCCGTGCGCTCGCGGTGCTCGCCGCCGCGAGCACAGCCCTCACCGGCCTCGCCGCCGCCCCGAGCCTCGCCGCCCCCACGGCGCAGGCCGGCGCCCAGGCGAGCCCCGCCGCCGCTCAGGCCCCCGGGCAGGCCACCCGCTCCACCCACCCCGACGGGACGCCCCCCACCGGCACCGCCTTCGGTCTCGACACCCACGCCCAGACCCAGGCCGGCCGCCTCGCCCCCGCCCAACTCCCGCCCCGCTCACCGCAGTCGGCAGCGCCCAAGGCCCCGGCTCCCAAGCTCGCCAAGGCCCTGGCCGCCACCTCCTGCACCCCCGCCGACTTCAGCGGCCGGAGCGGCTCCGACCTGGTGGCCTTCATCCAGGGCTCGTCCGTGGACTGCATCAGCTCGCTCTTCCGCCTCACCGGCGGCGACGCCCACGGGGTGTTCCAGCAGAGCCAGATGCTCGCGGTCGCCAACGGGCTCAGGAGCGCCGCCGCCTCGTACACCGGCGACAACTCCACCGGCATCTACCAGCTGGGCTACTTCCTCCAGGCCGGCTACTACGTGCAGTACTACCGCCCGGGCGACGTCGGCGGCTACGACGCGACGCTCACCGCCGCCGTCCAGGCCGCGCTGGACGCCCTGGTGGCGAGCCCGCACTTCCTGGACGTCAACGACGGCAACGGCCAGGTCGCGGGCCAGGCGATGATCCTCACCGACAGCGCCAACCTCCAGGCCCACTACCTCGGCACCTACCAGCGGGTGCTGAACGCGTACACCAGCTCGTGGGACGCGTCCTGGTACATGGTGAACTTCGCCAACAGCGTGTACACCCCGATCTTCCGCGGCCACCAGAACGCCGACTACGTCGCGGCCGTCACCGCCGACCCGGGCATCATCAACACCCTCGACCGCTTCGCGCTCGACCACCGGAGCATGCTCGGCGGCACCAACTCCTTCCTGGCCTCCAACGCGGGCCTGGAGACGGCCCGGTACATCGAGCACCCCGCCCTGGTCGGCACCGTCCGCCCGCTGATCAAGGGCCTGATGGACGTCTCCTCGATCACCGGCCCCACCGCGTCGCTCTGGGTCGGCGTCGCCGGCATGGCCGCCTTCTACGACAAGGCGAACTGCTCCTACTACGGCGTCTGCAACCTGCCGGACCAGCTCAAGGCCGCCGCCCTGCCGGTCAGCCACACCTGCGACGCCACCCACACCCTCCTGGCGCAGAGCCTCACCGCCGCCGACCTGGCCGCCGTCTGCGCCAGCCTGCAGAACCAGGACCCGTTCTTCCACAAGCTGGTCAAGGACAGCGGCCCGATCGCCGGCCAGTACGAGAACTCGCTGCAGATGGTGGTGTTCGCCTCCCCGCAGGACTACCAGACCTACGCGGGCGGCATCTACGGCGTCAGCACCAACAACGGCGGCATCACCCTGATCGGCGACCCGACCGCCCCCGGCAACCAGCCGATCTCGCTGACCTACCAGAACGGCGACGACGGCTTCACCGCGGGCGTCTGGAACCTCAACCACGAGTACACCCACGCCCTCGACGGCCGCCTCGACATGAAGGGCGACTTCAACCAGCAGATATCCGTACCGGACGTCTGGTGGATCGAGGGCGTCGCCGAGTACGTGTCCTACAGCTACCGGAACGTCACCGACACCGGGGCGATGGCCGAGGCGCCCAAGCACACCTACGCGCTCAGCACGCTCTTCCAGAACACCTACGACAACAGCGACACCACCCGCACCTACCCGTGGGGCTACCTGGCCGTCCGCTTCATGGCCGAGAAGCACCCGGACGTCATCCAGAACATGCTGGGCCACTTCCGCACCGGTGACTACACCGGCGGCTACGCGACCTACAACTCGATCGGCACCGCCTACGACGCCGAGTTCAACGCCTGGCTGGACGCCTGCGCCGCCGGCGCCTGCGAGGTCGGCGGCGCCCCGACCGCCGCGTTCAGCGCCGCCCCGACCGGCCTGGCCGTCCAGTTCACCGACCAGTCGACCGAGTCCGGCGGCTCCATCGCCTCCTGGGCCTGGAACTTCGGCGACGGCGCCACCTCCACCAGCCGCAACCCCTCCCACAGCTACACCGCGGCCGGCAGCTACGACGTCAGCCTCACGGTGACCGACGGCAACGGGAAGACCAACACCGTCACCCAGTCCGTCACCGTCGGCAGCCTCAGCGGCTGCACCGCCGCCGACGCCCGGGTGCTGGACAAGAACTGCTCCCGCACCAACCAGTCCGCCACCGCCGGCAACCTGGCCTACTACTACATCTACCTGCCGGCCGGGACCACCACGCTGAAGGTGTCCAGCTCCGGCGGCACCGGCACCGCGTACCTGCTCTACAACCCCGACACCTGGGCCACCCCGAGCGCCTACACCACCGGCTCGACCACCAACGGCACCACCAACCAGAGCCTGACCGTCACCAACACCACGGCCGGCTACCGCTACATCAGCCTCTACGCCCAGACCGATTTCAGCGGGGTGACCATCACCACCCAGTACTGACCCGCACTCCGCACGGTGGCCCGGAGCACCCGCTCCGGGCCACCGCCCGTCAACTGCCGCGCCTGAGCAGCCGGTCGAACAGTCCGCGCCGGGGCCCGGGCGACGGGGCGAGGTCGTGCGCGTCGGAGGGGAGGCCGAGCCGGGCGCGGGCCCCGCGGCGCTCGGCGCGGATCCGGTGGACGGCGCGCTCCCGGGCGGCGTGGTCCCAGCCGCCGTGTTCCTGGGCGCCGTGGTCCCGGGCGGCCGGCGGGTCGGCGGCCTCCGGGAGCAGCAGGTCGAGCGCGGTGGTCCAGTGCCGGACGGCCCGTTCGTCCTGCCCGGCCCCGGCCAAGTGGTCGGCGAGGTCCTCGAAGGCGTACCAGTCACCGGAGCCGCGGGCGTACGCCTCGGCGGCGGTGAAGGCGTCCCGGGCTTCCTCGCCGCGGCCCGCGGTGTGGAGGGTGAAGGCGTACAGCGCCAGCATCCGGTCCAGCCCGGGGTCGTCCTCGGCGGCGAGGCCCCCGGTGCGGGCCGCCGCCACCTCGTCGAGCAGGGCCAACGCCCGGGCGCAGGACCCCGCGTCGGTCCAGTACACCGCCGCGTCGACGAGCGCATCGAGCCGCTCACCGCCGCTCGCGGTGGCGGCGAACGCCTCGGACTCCTCGGCGCACTCCGCGGAGGTGTAGGTCAGCGGGCCGAACGGTCTCTTCACGGTGGTCCTTCGCGGGCGGGGCGGGGCAGCGGCCGCCATGATCCCGCAGGCCGCCCGGACGCCGTCCACCGGGAGGGGCTTCGGTCGGCCCTCCCGCTGTGCCCGGAGCCCGGAGCCCGGAGCCCGACGCCCGTCCCCGACCCGGTGGACGGGGGCGGGGACGGGTGTGCAGGTGGAGGCGGTGGGGACCGGTCGGGTCAGGAGGTACGGCGGACGTACGGCTCCCAGAGCACCTTGATCGACCGCGTCGGCCCGGTGTCGCCGGAACGCCGCTGCGCCTCGGTGCCGAACGGCGGGGCACCGGACTGGAGTCTGGCCGGCTGGTTGGTGATCGCCGTCCACCCCGGGTTGCCGGTCACGCAGTCCACCGGGGTGCTGCCGTCCGCGGTCGCGAACCGGCAGAAGGTCCGGTACACCGTGCCGTCGGTGGTGATGGTCTCCACGGAGATCTGGTTGCCGTGGTCCGACACGGCCACACCGCAGGCGGGGGCGGCCCCCAGCGGGAGCGCGGGCGGGGTCGACCAGGTGGTCAGGTCGGCGTTCGGGCCGTTGAGCGGCGCGCTGCCGACCTGGACGGTGCCGTTCTTGACCACGCCGGTGTAGAGCACCATGCCGTGGGTGACGGTGTCGATGGACATGCACGGGCCGGTCGGGCCGGTGGCCCCGGTGTTGCCGGTGGCTCCGGTCGGTCCGGTCGGTCCGGTCGGACCCGTCGGCCCGGTGTTGCCGGTGGCCCCGGTGGGGCCTGTCGGTCCGGTCGGCCCGGTGGCGCCGGTGTTGCCGGTGGGTCCCGTCGGTCCGGTCGGTCCCGTGGGTCCGGTGTTGCCCGTGGCACCGGTCGGTCCGGTCGGCCCGGTGGCCCCGGTGTTGCCCGCAGCCCCCGTCGGTCCCGTCGGCCCGGTGGCGCCCGTGGCGCCGGTGTTGCCCGTGGCTCCCGTCGGCCCGGTGGCCCCGGTGGCCCCGGTTGCGCCGGTGTTGCCCGTGGCGCCGGTCGGCCCGGTCGGCCCCGTCGGTCCGGTAGGTCCGGTCGGACCCGTCGGCCCGGTGACGCCCTCGCCCGCAGGGCCGGTCGGTCCGGTCGGGCCGGTTTCGCCCGCAGGACCGGTCGGGCCGGTGGGTCCGGTCGGCCCCACGCACCCGATCAGGTGGCCGTGATGGCCGTCGTGGCCCCCGTCTCCGTGCTCCTCGCCGTTGCCGTCGCCGTCGCCGCGGAGGGACCAACCCGGGCCGGACTGCTGCAACGCCGGCGCGTGGACGCCGTCACCCGTCTGCCGGCCGCCCTCGGGCGTCGGCTCGCCCCCGTCCTGGGGCTGCTCCTCGCCCCACACCTCCTGCTGGCCCGGCGGACAGTGCTCCTCGCCGTGGTCGCCGTGCTTCTGCTGGCTCGGCTGCGGGAGGTAGCTGTGGATCCCGGCGGCGAACGTGGTGCCGCTGGTCGACATGATGGCCGTGATGAGCAGTGCGGCACCCGCCGCGCGTTGTTTGCGGCGGTGCGGCACCGCCGGTCTCGGGATCCGTGATCCGCGTGATGACACCCGGTACTCCTCACTCGTCGGGGACGGCGGGACGATGCGGCCCGCCCGGTGTCCGCCATTGATCCGGGCGGCGCAGTCGCTTCCGGCGTCGACGGGACCGGAATGTCATCAACGCGGCGCACTGCGATCACCCGGACGGCCCGAACCCGTTGGCCTGACCCGTGTGGGAGCACGGGGGACGAACGGGCCCGAAATAGCATCACCACCGCGATGCGCGTCCCGGTGCGTGCCCGACCGGGCCCGCCGCCCTCCCGCCCACTCCGAGAGGCCGTTGTGACCCGATCCGACGCTTCCCGTTCCGGTGCAGCCCCGTCCCGGGCGCCCGGCCGGAGGCCCACCGTCTGCCTGTGCATGATCGTCAAGGACGAGGCGGCGGTCATCGAGCGCTGTCTCGCCTCGGTCCGCGGCCTGGTCGACACCTGGGTGATCTCCGACACCGGGTCCACCGACGGGACCCAGGAGCTGATCCGCCGTGCGCTGGCCGGGATCCCCGGCGAGCTGCACGAGGAGCCCTGGACGGACTTCGGCCACAACCGGACGCTCAACATCCGGCACGCCCGCGGCAAGGCCGACTACCTGCTGCTGATCGACGCCGACATGGTGGTGCGGCAGGAAGGGCCGCTCCCCGAGCTGACCGCCGACTCCTACCTGGTACGCCACGCCGCCGACCTGGAGTACCGGATCAAGCGGCTGGTGCGCGGCACCGTCGACTGGCGTTACGAGGGGGCGACCCACGAGTACCTGACGACGGAGCGGCCGGACCAGCCGGACCGCTCGGCCGAGCTCGACGCGCTGGTCATCGAGCACTTCGCGGACGGCGGCTCCCGGTCCGACAAGTTCGAACGCGACGCCCGGCTGCTGCGGGCGGACCTGGAGCGCGACCCCGGCAACTCCCGCGCGGTCTTCTACCTCGCCCAGACCATGCGCGACCTCGGACGCACCGCCGAGGCGATCGAGCTGTACCGGCGGCGGGCCGGGATGGGCGGCTGGCCGGAGGAGGTCTACTACGCGCTGCTCCAGGTCGGCGTGCTGACCGCGGAGACCGGCGGTGACTGGCCGTCCGCCATGGACGCGCTGCTGCGCGCCTGGGAGAGCCGCCCGGGGCGCCTGGAGGCCTGCTACCAACTCGCGTCCCGGCTGCGCCGGATGGGCCGCTACCAGGCCGCGCACGCGTTCGCCCGGGCGGGGCTGGACCGCGGCCTGCCGAACGACTGGCTGTTCACCGAGCCCTGGGTGTACCGCTGGGGGCTGCTCTTCGAGTACTCGATCACCGCGTACTGGGTCGGTGACGCGCGGGGCTCGCTGGCCGCCTGCGACCGGCTGCTCGCGATCGCGGAGCTGCCCCGCCCCTACCGCGAACAGACCGTGGCCAACCGGAGGTTCGCGGAGCAGGCGGTGTCGGCGTCCGCTCCGGGGGTGCTCAGCCGGTCCGGGTGAGCAGCACGTAGCCGTCCAGGTCGGCGACGTCGCGGTAGCCGTGCGCGCGGTGCCAGTTCAGCCGGTTCCGCTCGATCTCGGGCGTCAGCGGCCAGCGCTTGTTCCACAGCGTCCAGGTGTCCACGAGGATCCACTCCGGGTCGGGCCGGCTGGGTTCCCAGCCGAACAGGCCGACGGTGGTGCGGTCGGTGAGCTGGGGCACCAGCAGCGTGGAGGCCTGGACGGTGGCGCCGTCCGGGATGCGGTCGATCAGCCGGTGGGCGACGGCGAGCCGCGGGTCGCTCCGCCAGGTGGCCGGCTGGACCAGCTGCCAGAACGGGAACTGCGGCAGCAGCAGCAGGCAGACCGCCGCCGTGCCCAGCAGGTGGCGCCGTACGCTGCCCGGCCGCGCCCGCCGGGCGGCCAGGGCCTCGACGAGGGCGGCGAAGACGATCGGCATCAGCACCAGCGAGTAGTGGTAGCCCGTGCCCCAGTGGAACGCGTTGGTCGAGAGGAAGCGCCACACCAGCGTCGGCACCGCGACCCAGGCCAACGAGGACCGCAGCGCCAGGAACACCGTGACGGCCAGCACGAACAGCAGCGTCGTCGCCTTGGCCTCGGGGGTGATCAGACCGATCGTCCCCTTGTACAGCAGGCCCGCCACGAGGGTGTCCGCACCGCCCGGACCGCCGCCCGAGCCGTCCCCCCGGCCGCTCACGTACGACCAGTAGGCGAAGTCCCCGCCCGGGTTGAAGGCCGGCAGCACCACCAGCACGGCGAGCAGCGACCCGGCCACCCCGGCCGCGGCCGTGCCGAGCCCCAGCCGCCGGCCGCCCCGCCGGGCGATCAGCAGGCCGATCACCGCCACCGTCAGCCCGAGGTCCTCCTTCACCAGCAGCAGCGGCAGCGCCCAGCAGGCCGCGGCGCGCAGCCGGCCCTCGGCGAGCGCGGCCAGCGAGAAGGCCAGCAGCGGGACGGCGAAGGCCACCTCGTGGAAGTCGAAGCCGATCGCGCTGGCGACCCCCCAGGACAGGCCGTAGCAGAGCCCGACCACCGCGGCGGGCCCCGAGCCCAGCCTGCGCCGGGCCCAGAGGACCAGCGGCACCATGCCGACGGCGACCAGGGCGGCCTGCACCACGAGCAGCGTCACGGGGGTGCGCCAGACCCAGTAGAACGGGGCGACCAGGGCCAGCACGGGGGAGAAGTGGTCCCCCAGCACGGGGAAGCCGGGTGCCTTCAACTCGGAGACGGGCAGGTGCCCGTCCGCGTAGGAGCGGACCACCTGCTCGAAGATGCCCAGGTCGTAGCTGTTGGAGAGCATCCGCTCGTGGATCCGCACGGACAGCGTCGTGTAGACGGCGAAGAGCGCTCCCGCCAGCCCCCAGACCCACCATGCGCTGCCGACGACCGGCGGCAGCAGGTACGGGCGGGTGGCCCGCTCCCCGGGGCCGGACTGCCGCGGCGGACGGTCCACGGTGCTGTCGGTGAGAGGCGCCTGCATGATCACACCTTCCGGAGGCCGCTGCCGAAGCCGCTCCCGGTGCACCGCGGACGACGCACCGCGAGCGGCACACCGGCAGCGGCGCACCGGGAGCGCCGCCCAACAAGATGTCAGCAACGCTTCGGCACCGGCGGGGAAGGGCTGTCACGCGCAGCGCAGAATCAACCGATCGGCCGCAGGCGCCGCGTCGGCCCGGCTGGTCCGCCCGCCCGCGCACACCCTTCCGGGCCCCGGGCCGACGTCAGTCGCGGTACCGGTCCACCAGGTGGCCGTACCCGCCCGCCGTCCAGACCCGGCGCCGGAACTCCGGGAGGGTGACCGCGCCCGCACCCTGTCCGGCGGTGGGCGGGAAGTGGGCGGTCCCGCAGCGGGCGCAGTACCAGGCCGTGGCCCACAGCCGCTCGGCCTGCGGGCGGCCGGCGAGTTCGCGGTTGCTCCTGGCCCAGAGCAGCGCGGCCGTGGCGAACAGCGCGAGCGCGAGGCAGAACGCGATCCCGGAGAACAGGTAGAAGGAGTCGGATCCGGAGGAGTCCGAGAGGTGGGCGAGGGAGGATCCGGCGAGCATCTTGGCGCTGGAGTCCTCGTACCTGCTCTGTGAGTCGGCGACGAAGTACAGGAACCCCGCCGCGAACAGGGCGGGGACGCCGAGGACGGCCGGGACGCGCTCGGGGCGCTTCTCCGGGGCGGGCGCCAGGGCCCGGGCGAGCGGGCTGGTGACCTCCCGGGTGCCGGTCCGGAGCTTGCCGTCGTTGTCCCGGGAGTGGACGGTGACCGTCTTCCGGCCCGCGAGGTGGACGGCCGGAACACTGCGGACCTGGTCGGTCCGGGCGCAGCCGGGGCAGGTCTGCGGGGCGGACGGCGCGGGTGCGGCGTCCCGTGGTTCGATCATGGTTCCCCCCAGTGGTGTCGTCCGGCCGGTGGGCCGTTCGTATCCGCTGGGACGTGCCGGGCCGGGGGGCGGTTGCGGCTCGCCTCCCGGAGGTCGTGGAACCTCCGGCCGGCCCACTGGACCCGCCGCTCGGCCCGGCTGTGCCGACCGGCCGTGCTACCCGGCCGTCGGCGGGGTCCAGCCGAGGGCCGGGCCGAGGCGGGTGGCGAGGTCGGTGAGGATCTGGGTGTAGTCCTCGGGCTCGAAGTCGAACGGGAGCGCGAAGGCGACCTCGTCCACCTCCCGGAAGCCGGCGTGGGCGTGCAGGCGTTCGGCGAGTTCGGCCGAGCTGCCGACCAGGTCGGGGGCGAAGAGCAGCCGGTTCGGGCCCTGCGGGGTGAGAGTGCGCGGGGTGCGGGAGAGCGCGTAGGCCTGGTACCTGGCGCGCTGTTCGGGGGTGGCGCCGTCGGTGGGGACGACCACCAGGCCCTGGGAGACCCGGGCGCGCTCGCCGTCGGGGTGGTGGGCCCGGAAGGCGCGGATCTGCTCGGCCTGGATGGCGGCGAAGTCCGGTGCGTCGTCGCCGGGTTCGGGCTTGACCACGCTGCTGGTCAGCAGGTTGAGCCCCTGTTCGCCGGCCCAGCGGGCCGAGCGCAGGCTGCCCGCGCCGTACCAGAGCCGGTCGGCGAGGCCGGGGGAGTGCGGCTGGACCCGGCGTGAGTACACCTCGATGCCCTCGGTGCCGGCGAAGTCGGAGGCGTCCTCGCCGCGGACCAGGGAGAGGAAGCGTTCGGCGCGGGTGGGGGAGAAGTCCTCGTGCTCCCCGGTGTCGGGGTAGAGCGCGCCGCGCACGTGCTCGTAGTGGACGGGCGGGCCGACGCTGAACCCTGGGTTGAGCCGGCCGCCGGAGAGCAGGTCGACCGTGGCGAGGTCCTCGGCGAGCCGCAGCGGGTTCTCCCAGCCCAGCGGGGTGACGGCGGTGCCGAGCTGGATGCGGCTGGTGCGCTGGGTGGCGGCGGCGAGGACCGCGACCGGGGAGGAGATCCCGAACTGGAGGTGGCGGTGGCGCAGCCAGGCGCTGTCGAAGCCGAGCCGTTCGCCGAGGGTGATCAGGTCGAGGGTGGACTCGTGGCCCCGGCGCGGGTCCGCCTCGTCGAAGAGGCCGATGGTGAGGAAGCCGAGTTTCCGCAGCGGGCGGGGGGAGGGCGGCATGGTGGCGGCTCCGCGGGGGTCTTGCGGCCCCGGAGGGCCGGACGGGTGGTGCCCGTCGACCGTACGCAGACCGCGCGCGGTGCCACAAGATCGGCGCGGGATCCGGACAACGGGCCGTAACACGGGGCAATGCGGGGCAATACGGCGCAACGGGCACCGGTGCGTCGCGGGACGGGCGCCCATCCGCTGCCGGGTGGGCGCCCGTTCCGGCCGCGCGCCGGTCAGCAGCTGCGCAGCTCCGGGCTCTGGTTGCGGATCTGGTTGTGCAGCGAGGTGAACTCGCGGTACGCCGCGCTGTCCTCGGAGCCGGGCCGGAAGGCGCCGACGCGGTGGCAGTTGACGAAGGCGAGCTTCACGCCGAAGTGCTCCTCCAGGCTGCCGCGGATGGCGTTGCTGGCCAGGGCGCGCAGCAGCTGGGCCCGCTGCTCGTCGCTGGGGGTGGTGTTGTCGGTGGTGAACTCGGCCTCGCCGTCGGAGAGTTCGGTGCTGAGTCCGGCGACGACCTGGTAGGCGTACGGGAGCGAGGCGCGGACGGTGTCGAGGAAGTCGGCCTGGTCGACGCGGCCGTCGCGGGCCTGGTCGAGCAGGGCGGGGGAGACGTCGAGCGACATGGGGGTCCTCTTTCGCGGGGGCGCGCCCGGGGCGCGCACGGGGAAATGGTTAACGAAGATGAAAACCATGTGCGCTAAGGACTGTCCTGGACGCCCCGACGCCCTGTCAAGTACCGCCCCCCGAAGGGCTGACGTCCGGTGCCGCCGGGGCCGGCCGCACCTTGATGACGAACACCGCGATGACGACGGCCAGCGCCGCGAAGACCAGGCCCATCTGGAAGGCGCTGGTGATGCCGTGCACCAGGACGTTCGAGGAGTACGGCGCCGGGAGCGTGCCGGTCGCCCTGAGCCGGAGGGCCTGCTGCGGGGTGGCCTCCCGCAGGAACGCCCCGACCTGCTGCCGGGCCTCGTTGCGGCTGGCGGTGCCGTACACCGTGACCAGGATCGACAGGCCGAGCGAACCGCCCACCTGCTGCATGGCGTTGAGGCTGCCGGTGGCCGCCCCGGTCTCGTGCGGGGCCACGTGCGAGACGACGGTGAGCATCGCCGGGACGAAGATCGAGCCCATCCCGAAGCCGAACAGCAGCGTCGGTCCGAGGATCCCGCCGACGTAGGTGCTGTGGATGTCGATCCGGGTCGCCCAGAACACCCCGCTGAGGACCAGCACCGACCCGGCGACCAGGAACGGCTTCGGGCCCCACCGGATCTGGTTGCGCGCCGCGAACTGGGCGGCGCCGACGATGGCCACGCTGATCGGCAGGAAGGCGAACCCGGCCCGCAGCGGGCTGAATCCGAGGATCTCCTGCACGAACAGGGTGATGAAGAAGAAGATGCTGAACATCGTCGCGGCCACGCACAGCATCAGCCCGTACGCACCGGAGCGGTTGCGGTCGCGCAGCAGGTGCAGCGGGGTGATCGGCTGCGGGACCCGCCGCTCGTTGACGACGAACGCGGACAGCAGCACCACCGCGAGGGCGAAGGAGGTGAGGGTGACGGCGTCCGTCCAGCCGTGGTCGGAGGCCCGGATGAAGCCGTACACCAGGGAGACCATGCCCGCCGTGGCGGTGAACGCGCCGGGCAGGTCGAAGCGCCCGGGGTGGCGTTCCGACTCGTTGATGTAGAGCGGCGCCAGCAGCGCGATCGCGATGCCGATCGGCACATTGACGAACAGCACCCACCGCCAGGACAGCCAGGAGGTCAGCATGCCGCCCAGCAGCAGGCCCACCGCCCCGCCCGCCCCGGCGACGGCCGAGTAGACGCCGAAGGCCCGGTTGCGCTCCGGGCCCTCCTTGAAGTTGGTGGCGATCAGCGCCAGCGCGGTGGGCGACGCTATCGCCCCGCCCACGCCCTGCAACGCCCGGGCCGCCAGCAGCCAGGACGAGGACTGGGCGACGCCGCCGAGCAGCGAGGCGAAGCTGAACACCAGCACGCCGACGATGAACACCCGCCGGCGCCCGAGGATGTCGCCCGCGCGCCCGCCGAGGAGCAGCAGCCCGCCGAAGGTCAGCGTGTAGGCGTTGATCACCCAGGACAGGTTGGTCGTGGAGAAGCTCAGGGCCTGCTGGATGTGCGGCAGGGCGATGTTCACGATCGTGATGTCCAGGACCACCATCAGCTGGGTGGCCGCGATGACGGTGAGGGCTATCCCCGGGTGCTGGCCGCGTCGTGCGGACGCGGGAGGGGCGAGCGCCAGGGAGCGCGAGGTTGCCATGGCAGGGTCCCCCAATGGCGTGGGGTCGAACGACGATGGGTGAACGGAGTCCGTTCGCTACCACCGACCGTAGCCCCGGGGAGATAGGGAACACAACCGTTCATTACCGACAACCGTCTGTTTTCGGACGGTGGCGGGTGGTGGCGGGTGGTGGCGCGCGGTGGCGCCGATGCGGGGTCTCCACCGCGCGGCCCTCGGCGCTCGGCCGGCGGCTACGACACCTTCGCGCCGCCCAGGACCGCGGCCGCGAACGCCGCGGTCAGCCGGTGCCATGCGCGTGCGCCACGCACCATCGTGTGGCCGCCCCGGGCCATGGGAACGGCCTCGACGACGGCCCCCGCAGCAGCGGCCCGACGGGCGAACTCCCAGGCCAGGGCGGCCGAGGTGACGCGGTCCGCCCCGTCGTGCAGGACGAGCACCCGCCGGCCGTTCAACTGGCCCACCGGATCGCCGGGCGGGCACCACGGGGCCAGCGCGACCACCCCGGCCACCGAGGGGCGGCCGGCGGCGGCCAGGGCGGCCCTGGCCCCCATGGAGTGGCCGACCAGCAGCAGCGGAGCCCCCGGAGCGAGGCCCTCCAGCTCGACCAGCGCGGAGCGTGCGTCGGTCACGGGATCGGCGCGGGACCCGTTCCAGCCGCGGTGGCGGTAGCGAACGGACGCGACGACGGCACGCGGGAGGGCGCGGCGCAGGGCCCGGGCGAACAGCGCCATCCGCAGGGCCGGCAGGTTCACGCGACGGGGCGGTGCGAGGCCGTCCGCGCGGCCGCCCGGCAGCAGGAGCACCCCGGCGTCGGGCACGGCAGGCCGGTGGTGGATCCGTAGGTGCTCCCAGGAGCGCGGCATGGGACCTCCCGTTCGCCGCCGAGGAGGTGTCGGTGCACCGGGTATTCGGTGCTCCGCACCGTTCCGGATGGCCCTCGGGCACCGCGGACCCGGGGAGGGAGTGCCCGGATCCAATCCGTTCGGCCACCGGGCTCCGAAGAGAGGCCGGGATGATCCGGCGGCTCGGGAGGGCGGCCGATGGCGCACCCCCGCGCCCGGCGGGCCACTACGGCCCGCGGCGCGGCCCGTACTCGACAGGAAGCCGGTGAGCGGGATGCGAGGAGAGGCAGCGGCGGAAGTGGTCGTGGTCGGCGCGGGCCTGGCCGGCCTGGCCTGCGCGCTGGACCTGACCGAGGCCGGACGGGACGTCCTGGTCGTGGAGGCCGCCGACGAGGTGGGCGGACGGATGCGCACCCACGTGGTCCGGGGCTTCCGCCTCGACCGCGGTTTCCAGGTGTTCAACACCGCCTACCCGCAGGTCAGGCGGCGACTGGAGCTGGGCGCGCTGGGGCTGCGCCCGTTCACCCCCGGGTTCCTGCTGGCCGACGCCCGGGGCGCGCGCCGGGTGGTCGATCCGACCAGGCGCCCGGGCCAGGCCGGCGACCTGCTGCCCGGCAGGCTGCTGCCGCTGCGCGACCTGGCCGCACTGGCGCTGCTGGGGGCGGGGGACGCGGCGCTGCCCGCCGCCCTGCTCAAGCGCCTGCCGGAGACCGGCACCGGCCGCGCGCTGCGCCGGGCCGGGGTGTCGGGGCGCACCGTCGACGAGGTGCTCGGCCCGTTCCTGGCCGGGGTGTTCCTGGAGGAGGGGCTGGAGACCTCCAGCCGGCTGTTCCACCTGGTGTGGCGCAGCATGCTGCGCGGGAGCCTGTGCCTGCCGCAGGACGGAATCGGGGCAGTGCCACGGCAGTTGGCGGCCCGGCTGCCGACGGCCCGACTGGTGTGCGGCACCCGGGTGGAACGGGTGACGGCGGGCGGGGTGGCGCTCGCGGGCGGCCCGGTCCTGCGGACCCGCGCGGTCGTGGTGGCGACCGGGATGGCGCAGGCCACCCGGCTGCTGCCGGGCCTGGAAGTGCCGGCGGCGCGGGCGGTGACGACCTTCTACCACGCGGCGCCGGTCAGCCCCCTGCCCGAGCCGACGCTGGTCGTGGACGCGGACCGGCAGGTGCTGAACACGGTGGTGCTGTCGGAGGTCGTCCCCGGCTGCTCACCGGACGGGCGGGCGCTGGTGTCGACCTCGGTCCTGGGAACGGACGCGGACGAGCGGGCGGCCCGGGTCCGGGCCGGTGCGCTGTACCGGGCGGACACCTCGGCCTGGGAGCAGCTGGAGGAGTACCGGATCGCCGAGGCGCTGCCGGCCGGGCCCGCGCCGCTCCGGCTCAGCCGGACCACCCGGTTCGCGCCGGGGCGCTACGTGTGCGGCGACCACCGGGCCACCGGCTCGGTGCAGGGGGCACTCGCCTCGGGCGCCCGGGCGGCCCGGGAGGTGCTGGCCGACCTGGCCGGACCGGGAACCCGGCCGGCATGAACGACCGGCGCGCATGGCGGGTCGCGGTCGACCCGGGCCTGGTCGTCCAGCGCACCTGCGACCACCTGGACGGGCTCCGGGAGGCCCCCGCCAACCCCGTCCCGGGCTGCGAGGAGTGCCTGCGCGCCGGCCGGACCTGGGTGCAGCTACGGGCCTGTCTGACCTGCGGACACGTCGGCTGCTGCGACAGCTCACCGGGGCAGCACGCCCACCACCACGCCCGCACCACCGGCGGCCACCACATCGCCCGTTCCCTCCAGCCCGGCGACGACTGGGCCTGGTGCTACACCGACGAGGTGTTCCTGCACCCCGCCCGCCCCGCCGGGCCGCCGCCGGGCGCTGCCCGCTGCGGAAGGACCGGTGGTGATCGGATCGGTGGTGATCGGTCCACCGTCGGCCCACCCCCGGAGGTGGGGCCGGGAGGGATGATCGAGGCTCGGGGCATGGGATCGATCATTGTGCTCTTCGAGCTGGAATCCGACGGGGCCATCGGGGCGGAGGGTGTCGAACCCGCCGTGTTCGCGGTGCACGCCGCCGGGGCCGATCCCGATGTTCCGGAGGACCCGCAGCCGTACACGCTGTGCGGGGTGGAGACCGGACCGATGGAGCACGCGCACTACCGGCCGGCCCGGCCCGGGGATCCCTGGTACCCGCCCGTGCTCGCCGACCGGCGGTGCCAGGAGTGCGAGCGGGCCCTGCGCACGCTGTGATCGGGGCCCGGCGACCGGGGCGCTGCGAGGGCGTGGCGGTGCGAGCTCTCAGGTGGCCAGGCCTGCCAGCACCTCGGCGCCCGGGAGCTGGGCCAGGGCCCGACCGGGGAGGATGAGCTTGCCCCGGCGTCGGCCGCTGCCGATCAGGACGGCGTCGGCCGCGGCCACCGCCTCGTCGATGAGCAGCGGCCAGGTGCCGGGCAGGCCGACGGGGGTGATGCCGCCGTACTCCATGCCGGTCAGGTCGACCGCGGTGTCCATCGGTGCGAACGACGCCTTCCGCGCGCCCAGGTGGGTGCGGACGACCTTGTTCACGTCCACCCGGGTGGTGGCGAGGGCGAGGCAGGCGGCCAGGGTGACCTCCCCGCCGCGTTTGGCCGCGACCACCACGCAGTTCGCGGAGAGTTCCGGCGGTACCGCGTAGAACTCGCAGAACACCGCGGTGTCCGCCTTCTCGGGGTCGGTGTCCACGTACAGCACGGACTCGGCTGCGGCCCGAGCGTCCCAGTTCTCGAGGGCGTCGGCCACGGGGGCGGCGAGCTGCTCGCGGACCTCCAGCGCCGGGAGGACGGCCGTGAAGTTTCCGAAGGGAGGGTGCAAGGGATCGCTCATGGGGGGACTGTAGCGCGGGCGGCGGCGGGCGCCGCCGGGTAACCCCGCCCCTGCTCCGGTCCACCGACGGCCCGGTCGAGCGCCGGGGCGGCCCGTCGGTGGCATCCTGACGGGATGCGCCAACGGGTGCCGAGAACAGCGGGTGCCGTGAACAGGGAGGATCCAGTGCGCCTGAACCGACCGTCGCCGCCCGCCGCCCCGGGCGGCTGAGGTGCCCCGTCGCGGCCGGGCCGAACCGCCCGTCCGTACCTGGTGGCAGCTGGCGCGGCTGGTGGCCCGGAGCGTGTGGGAACAGGGCCGTACGGTCGAACTGCTCCAGCGCTCGATGGCCTTCGCCGCGCTGTTCTTCGTGACCCTCGTCCCGCTGCTGATCGTCATCGCCGCCGCCTTCCCGGCGCGCGGCACCGGGATCGCCGAGTGGATCACGGACGGCCTGGGCCTGTCCGGCCAGGGCGCCGCCGCCGTGCACCGGCTCTTCGTCTCCCGGGGCCAGGTGCTCAGCACCACCACGGGCTTCGGCCTCGCCGCGCTGGCCGTCTTCGGGGTCTCGCTGATGGCCGCGATCCAAGGGGTCTACGAACGCATCTGGGAGCTCGACCGCGGGCCGTGGCACACCGTCTGGCGCCAGACCCTCGGGCTGGCCGCACTGACCGGCTACATCGTGGTCGCCGCCCTGAGCGGCACGCCGTGGCGCCACTCGGCCGTCCAGCCGACCGTCCGGATCGCCGCGACGACCATCGGCGGCATCCTGCTGTTCTGGTGGCTCCAGCGGCTGCTGCTCGCCGGACGCGTCCCGGCCAGGGACCTGCTGCCGGGCGCCGTCGCCACCATGGTGGCGCTGGCCGGGCTCCGGCTCTTCTCCCGGCTGGTCTTCGCGCCCCTGCTGGTGTCCAACGCCGTCTCCTACGGGACGGTGGGCACCGTGCTGATCGTCCAGTCCTGGCTCATTGGCGTCGGCTACACCGTGTACGCCGGCGCGCTGGCCGGCCGCGTCCTGGTCCAGGCCCGTCGCACGCCGTAGCGCGGCGCGGGACCGCCGCCTTCCCGGTCTAGTCTCAGGGGAGTTGACGCTCCTCGACTTCGGGAGGACGGCCCATGGCAGCCGTGCACGTGACCGTGTGGGACGACCGGGTCGGCGGCGACCGGCCCTCGGGGGCCCCGGGCGACGCCCCCGCCGTGTTCGTCCACACCATCTTCACCTGGGGCAGCGACCCCGCCTACGGGTTCGCCGGGCAGCGGCCCCTCGCGGTCGGCCGGCGGCTCCTCCTGATGGACCGCCGGGGCTACGGCGACAGCCCGGACACCGCGCGCAGCGACTTCGAGGTCGACGCCGGGGACATCGTGGAGGTGCTCGGCGGCCGGGACGGGGCCACGGGGCCCGGCGGTGCCCACCTGGTGGCGCACGGGAACGGCGCGGTCGCCGCGCTCATCGCCGCCGCGCGCCGACCCGACCTGGTTCGCTCCCTCGCCCTGATCCAGCCCTCCGCCTTCACCGCCGCCGCGCACCACCCGGTCGTCGCGGAACTCCTCGACCGGGTGCGCGACGCCGCCCCGGGCATCCCGGAGGGCGTCACGCCGGAGCAGTACCTGCGGGCGTCCACGGAGGGGCTGGGGATGGCGATGCCCGAGCCCACGCCGCGCCGACTGCGTGCCGTCGCCACCTCGATGGGGGAGCGGCCCGTCTGGGAGGCGGAGATCCCGCTCGCGGCGCTCCGGGGCGGGGCTCTGCCCGTCCTGGTGATCTGCGGGACGTGGGAGCACGCCCCGGCCGCGTACCGCGAGCACGTGGGGCTGCCCCTGATGGCCGTGGCCGACGCCCTCACGGACTCCCTCGGGGGCCGGCTCCTGCGGGTTCCCGGCTACTACCCGCACACCCAGGAGCCTGCGGCCGTCAACGCCGCCCTGCGGGAGTTCTGGGGCCGCTGACGGGGTCCGGCCCGGGGGCGTGAGGGAAGGTCACCACCGGTAGCGCCGGTGCCGCCGTCGGCCGTCTCCCCGGCCTGCCCGAGGTGACGGCGAAGCCGTGGACGGCCCTTCGGGACGGCGGACCGCCGCCGACCAATCCGGGCCGCCGCCGGCTCCGAACAACGGGTGCAGACCACCGACAGGGCCGCAGGTGCGCGCCCTGGGCAGAGAGGGGCCCTCGTGACGACGGTCGACACCACCTCCGGACGGTTCCGGGTGACGCGGGGCGGGCCGCCCGGGCGGCGGGTGGCGGTGGTGGGGGCCGGTGTCGCCGGGCTCACGGCCGCGTACGAGCTGTCGCGCTCCGGGGTGGAGGTGGAGCTCTTCGAGGCCGACGAGCGGCTCGGCGGCCACGCCCACACCCAGCGCGCCACCGGGCCGGACGGCAGTGAACTGGCCCTGGACACCGGCTTCCTGGTGCACAACGAGCGCACGTACCCGCACCTGGTCCGGATGTTCGCCGAACTCGGTGTCCGCACCCAGGACAGCGAGATGAGCATGTCCGTGCACTGCGACGGCTGCGGCCTGGAGTACGCCGGTGCGCGCGGGCCGGCCGGGCTGTTCGCCCGCCCCGACGCCGTGGTGCGCGGCCGGTACCTGCGGATGCTCGCCGAGGTGCCGCGCTTCCACCGGCTCGCCCGCCGGCTCCTCGCCGACCCGGCGGCGGGCGACCCGAGCCTGCGGGAGTTCCTCGCCGCCGGGCGGTTCGCGCCGTACTTCGTCAACCACTTCACGACCCCGCTGGTCTCCGCCGTGTGGTCCTGCGCCCCCGACCTGGCGGGCGACTACCCGGCCCGGTACCTGTTCGCCTTCCTCGACAACCACGGCCTGCTCGGGGTGACCGGCTCGCCGACCTGGCGCACCGTCGTCGGCGGCTCCCGCAGCTACGTCGAGCGGATCGCCGAGCGGCTCGGCGCCGTCCACCGCTCCGCCCCCGTCCGGCTGGTGCGCCGGCACCCGGACGGCGTCACCGTGGTCTCCGGGAACGGGCGCCGCACCGAGGCCGACGCCGTGGTCGTCGCCACCCACGCCGACCAGGCCCTGCAACTCCTCGCCGACCCGACCGACGCCGAACTGGAGGTCCTCGGCGCCTTCGGCTACTCGCGCAACCCCACCGTGCTGCACCGCGACCCCTCCGTGCTGCCCCGGGCCCGTTCGGCGCGCGGATCGTGGAACTACCGGATGCCGCACTGCGCCGCCCCCGCCGACCGGGTGCGGGTCAGCTACCACCTCAACCGGCTGCTGCGCCTGGACACCGCCGAGGACTACCTGGTCACCCTCAACGAGGACCGGCAGCACCCGATCCCGGAGGAACTGGTCGTCTCCCGCACTGTCTACGAGCACCCGGTGTACACCGCCCGGACCGTCGCCGCCCAGCGCCGGCTGCCCGAACTCACCACCGGCCGCACCGCGTTCGCCGGCGCCTACCACGGCTGGGGCTTCCACGAGGACGGCTGCCGCTCCGGCGTCGAGGCGGCCCGGGCCCTGTTGGGGGCGGTCGCGCCGTGAACCCCCTCCCCGGCCCCTGGGGCGCCGTGCTCTACGAGACCCGGACCACCCACGTCCGCGCCGCACCCCGACGGGTCTTCCGCCACCGCGGCTACCTCTGGCTGGTCGACCCGGACCACCTGCCGCCGATCCCGTGGCCGCTGCGCCCGCTGGCCGCCTTCCGGGCCCGCGACCACGCGGTCGACCGCACGGAACGGGACCTGACGATACGTCAGGACCTGGAACACTTCCTGGCCGGCCACGGCGTACGGCTCGGCGACGGCCGCGTCCTGATGCTGACCCAGGCCCGCTCCCTCGGGCACGTGTTCAACCCGCTGACCGTCTACTGGTGCCACGACCCGCAGGGCCGGGTGCGCTGCGCCGTCGCCGAGGTGCACAACACCTACGGCGGCCGGCACCGCTACCTGCTCCACCCGGACGCGGCCGGCCGGGCCGGGACGCCCAAGGAGTTCCACGTCTCCCCGTTCTTCCCGGTCGACGGCCACTACCGGATGTCCCTGCCCCCGCCGGGCGAGCGCCTCGACCTCACCGTCCGGCTCGACCGGCCGGACGGCCACGCGTTCACCGCCACCGTGCACGGCACCGCCCGCCCGGCCGGCCCCCGAACCCTGCTGCGGGCGGCGCTCCGGCACCCGTTCGCGACCTGGGCCGTCAGCCTGCACATCCGCTACCAGGGCATCCGGCTGTGGCTGCGCGGCCTGCCCGTCCACCCGGACCCGGCCACGGAAGAGGTGCCCACCGCATGACCAGCACCACCCCGACCCCGACGAGCACCACCCCGCCCGGCACCACTGCCCGGCCGACCCCCGTCGTCGACCCCGCCCGCTGGCCGGACGTCGTCCGGGTGCCGCACGCCCCGCTGCGCGCCGCGGTCGCCGCACGCGTGCTGCGCCGGGCCGCCTCCCGGCAGGGCATCCGGATCGAACTGCCGGGCACGAAGGACGAGTTCGAGCCAGCCACCGGAGTCCCGGTGCTGCGTCTGCACCACCCGAGGGCCTTCCTGCACCGCCTCGGCACCGGCGGCCTGATCGGCTTCGGCGAGTCCTACCAGGCCGGTGACTGGGACAGCCCCGACCCCGTCGCGCTGCTCACCGCGCTGGCCGCCGCCCCCGAAGCCCTGGTGCCCAGGGGCACCCGGTGGCTGCGCCGGTTCTACGTCCGGCGCCCGCCCCGTGCGGAGCTGTCCACCCCCGGCAACGCCCGGCGCAACATCCACCGCCACTACGACCTCTCCAACGAGCTGTTCGCGCTCTTCCTCGACCCGACCATGACCTACTCCGCCGCCCTCTTCCCCGACGCCCCCGAGGCCCCGGGCGCCCGGCCGACCGCGACCAGGGAAGGCCTGCCCGCCGCGCAGCACCGCAAGATCGACCGGCTGCTCGACCTCGCCGCCGTCGGCCCCGGCACCCGGCTGCTGGAGATCGGCACCGGCTGGGGCGAACTCGCCGTCCGCGCCGCCGCCCGCGGCGCCCGGGTGGTCAGCCTCACCCTCTCCGAGGAGCAACTCGCGCTCGCCCGCCGCCGGATCGCCGACGCCGGACAGGCCGACCGGGCCGAGGTCCGGCTCTGCGACTACCGCTCGGCCCGGGGCCGGTACGACGCGGTGGTCAGCGTGGAGATGATCGAGGCCGTCGGCCGCCCCTTCTGGCCCGAGTACTTCGCCACCCTCGACCGGGTCCTCGCCCCCGGCGGCCGGATCGCCCTCCAGGCCATCACCATGCCCCACGACCGGATGCTCGCCAGCAGCCGCACCTACACCTGGATCCTCAAGTACGTGTTCCCCGGCGGCCAGATCCCCTCGCTGCGGGCGATCACCGACACCGCCGCCCGCACCGGACTCCGGGTGGACCGTGTCGACGCGTACGGCCCGCACTACGCCGAGACCCTGCGGCTGTGGCGCGAGCGCTTCACCGAACGGTGGCCGGAGGTCGCCGCCCTCGGCTTCGACGAGGTGTTCCGCCGCACCTGGGAGCTCTACCTCGGCTACTCCGAAGCCGGCTTCCGCACCGGCTACCTGAACGTGCACCAGCTGCTGCTGACCCGCGACGGCGGCACCGTGCCGGGCCCGTACGGGGCGCGGGCGTGAACGCCGCGGCCTTCGGCCTCAACCTCGCCGTCACCGCCGGTGTCGCCCTCGCCGTCATGCTCGCCGCCTTCGTCGTCGGCCTGCGCTCCGGGCGGTACCGGGGCGTGGACGTCGCCTGGGGCCTGGCCTTCGCCGCGATCGCGCTGACCGGCCTGGCGCTGTCCGCCGGGCACGGCGACACCGGGCGCCGACTGCTGGTCACCGTCCTCGTCACGGTGTGGGGCGTACGGCTCTCCGTCCACCTGTGGTGGCGCGCCCGGGGCGCTCCCGAGGACCCGCGCTACGCCCGGATGCTCGCCCGCGCACCGGCCGGCCCGGCCCGCACCCGGTACGCGCTGCGCATCGTCTTCCTGCTCCAGGCGGCCATCGTCTGGTTCGTCTCGCTGCCCGTCCAGGCCGCCCAGTACCTGCCCGGCCCGCCCGGGGCGCTCGCCTGGGCGGGCGCGGCGGTGTGGGCGGTCGGACTCGGCTTCGAGGCCGTCGGGGACCGGCAGTTGGCACGGTTCAAGGCCGACCCCGGCAACCGGGGCCGGATCATGGACCACGGCCTGTGGCGCTACACCCGCCACCCCAACTACTTCGGCGACGCCTGCGTCTGGTGGGGCCTCTTCCTGCTCGGCGCCGACACCCCGACCGGCTGGGCGTTCGTGCTCAGCCCGCTGCTGATGACGTACCTGCTGGCCTTCGGCAGCGGAAAGCCCATGCTGGAAAGGCACTTGGGGGCCGACCGTCCCGGCTGGGCCGAGTACACCGCCCGCACCAGCGGCTTCCTCCCGCTGCCGCCGCGCCGTCGTCGGTAGCTTCCGTCGCCCGTACTCCCCGCAGGCCATGGCCGTCGTCCGCCCCGAAATCCCGGTGCGCCCCGGCCGCCGGCGCCGGTACCGTCCCCGGGTGACCCGTCGAACCCCGCCGCGCCCGCTGAATGTCGAAGAGCTGTTCCCCGAAGTCGTGCCCCTGCGCCGCGAGGCCGTGCGGCTGCACCCGCGCGCGGGCCGGCCGGCACCGGGGGACAGCTCGGTCGGCGGTCCGCTGCTCTGGCCGGCGGAGGAACCGTGGCCGGAGTGCCCGCGCCATCCGGGCTCGCCCATGGTCGCGGTCGTCCACCTCCACCGCGCCGACCTGCCGGACCTGGTGCCGTTCCCGGAGGGGCGGGACCTGCTCCAGCTGCTCTGGTGCCCGCTGCGGCACGAAGGCCAGTGGGTCGTCCCGCTGCTCCACTGGCGGACCGCCGGGGAGGTGGGCGAGGTGCGGCCGACCCCGGAGGCGCCGGCCGACGCGCCGTACGGATACGTGCCGAGGCCGTGCGTCGTGCACCCGAAGCTGGTCGCCGAGTACCCGAGCTGGGACCTGTCGGACGAGCTCTGGGACGCCCTGGAACCCCGCTTCGCGCAGGTGGACCAGGAGACGGGCTGGGACTACCAGTACCACCTGTCCACCGCGCCGGGGATCAAGCTGGGCGGCTACCCGGGCTGGAGCCAGGACGCGCAGTGGCCGGACTGCCCGGGCTGCGGAACGGCGATGGACCACCTGCTCACGGTGGAGAGCACCGAGGAGCACGGCCCCGGGCAGGCCTGGACGCCGGTCGAGGACCGCGACCACCGCTGGGAGGGCGCGGGACTCAGCCTCGGCGACCTGGGCGGGGTGTACGTGTTCGAGTGCCGCACCTGCCCGGGCCGCCCGTTCACCCACCGCTACGACAGCTGAACCCGCCCGCAGCCGAACCGGCCCGCCGGTGTCGGCGGGCCCGTCCGGTGGGCCGTCAGTCCCGGGCCACCCGCAGGGCCCAGAGCACCAGCGGCACCTGGAGCGGCACCCGGGCGACGGCCGCCGCCCGCAGCGGGGCGGGCCGGGCGCGCCAGTCGCGGGCCATCCGCACGTTCGCCGGGAGCACCGCCGTGAACAGGGCGGCCGCTGCCAGGGCCCCGGCGCGCCGGGTGCGGGGGTGGGCGACGGCCGCGCCGACGGCGAGCTCGGCCAGTCCGCTGAGGTGGGTCCAGTCCCGCGGGCGGCCCGGCAGGGCGCGCGGGACGATCGCGTCGAAGGGGCGCGGCACGGCGAAGTGCGCCACCCCGGCGCCCAGCAGGAGGCCGCTCAGCAGACGGGCGGATCGGTCGGCGGACATGCTGCTCCCGGGGAGTGCGAGTCGGTGGCGCCGCGGTCGGCCGACCGGGGTTACCGGATGGTAACCGC